>CALAEG010000405.1 GCA_937890965.1 uncultured Caulobacteraceae bacterium
GCAGCGCGTTGCACGTCCTGCAGCTGCGTGCCGATCTGGTTCAACGGATCGCGCATCATCGCCGTGTACTGGACGAACAGATAGACCGCCCCCAGCGAGACCTGGCCCCGCTGGAACAGGAAGACGCCGAGCGAGAGCGCGGTGAGCGCGCTGGTCACGAAGATGGCCGCCGTCAGCACCCAGACGGCGCGGCCGACCTGGCCGGCGCGAACGCTACGCGCATTCAGCACCTGGGTGATCGCGCCCAGGCCCCGCATGA
Source organism: uncultured Caulobacteraceae bacterium (assembly GCA_937890965.1). GTDB lineage: Bacteria > Pseudomonadota > Alphaproteobacteria > Caulobacterales > Caulobacteraceae > Poindextera. The sequence continues at coordinate 260 of CALAEG010000405.1, forward strand.
CATGGCCGCCGCCGCCATTGGCGCGGATATCGTCGAGGCCGCCGACCCGCTCCTCGAGAAACCCAGTCAGGTCCGACCGCGATTGGCGTTCCAGCGCCACGTCGGCGACCGACAGATTGCGGGTGACGCGCAGCACCAGCACCGCAGCCAGCGCCAGCGCGCCGAGGGCCGCCCCGATCCGCCAGTCCTGGGCGAACAGCAGAGCGACGATCCCGGCGATCAGCAACGCACCGCCGAGGATCTGGATGACGAACTCGGAAAAGAAGCCGGCCAGGGCGGTGACATCGCCGTCGAGCCGTTCGATCAGCTCGCCCGGCGTGCGCGCATTGTGGAAGGCGAGGTCCAGATGCAGGGTGTGGTCGGCCAGGTCGTGGCGCAGGCGGTTGGTCGCGGCCCAGCCCACCTGTTCGCTCAGCCAGCTCGCCGCGACGCGCGCGACCTGGGCGGCGGCGGCGGCGGCGAGGAAGAGGCCCGCCAGGACCCACAGGCTGGCGAGGGGCGGCGCGGCGCCGTGCGCGGTGACGCTGTCGATGAAGCGGCGCAGGATCTGCGGGCCGAGCAGCTGCAGGCCTATGCCACCCAACAGGACGACGGCCAGCAACAGGACGCGGCCGATCTGCAGGCGCAGATAGGTTGCGAGCATGCCCAATGTCGGCGTCGTCCGCGGGGTCTGGGTCACGAGAAGGGTCCGTCCAGGCGCGCTGGTCCAAGGGCCGCGCGGGAGCTGCGTTTGCGAGCGATCACCCGAAACGATCGGGGCCTGGGCTTAGGAAAGCATCGGACTGTCTGCGCCGGGGGCTAAAACCAGGGCGAACTACAGCCTAATGGGTGGAACGACGCAAGGGCCGCGAGCCCGGATGCGTTCGGCGCCAAACCGCGCTATCAGACCCCCGCCCAAGGACGCCAGACTTGACCACCCACCATATCCAGACCTTCAGCAACGACGAGCGCCGGCTGACCCTGACGGCGTTGATGATCGTCTTTCTGCTCGGCGCGCTGGACCAGACCATCGTCTCGACCGCCATGCCGCGCATCGTGGCGCAGCTGAAGGGGCTGAACCTCTATGCCTGGGTCACCACCTCCTACCTTTTGACCTCGACGGTCATGGTGCCGATCTGGGGAAAGCTCTCCGACCTGCATGGGCGCAAGCCCGTCCTGCTCTCCGGCATCGGCATCTTCCTGGTCGGATCGTGGCTGTCGGGCCTGTCCGGCGAGTTCGGCCCGTTGCCGCTGCTGGGCGGCGGCATGAGCCAGCTGATCGTCTTTCGCGCCATCCAGGGCATAGGCGGCGGCGCGCTGTTCACCACCGCCTTCGCCATCATCGCCGACCTGTTCGAGCCGCGCGAACGGGGCAAGTTCTCCGGCCTGTTCGGCGCCACCTTCGGCCTGGCCAGCGTCATCGGGCCGGTGGTCGGCGGCTTCTTTACCGAGCACGCCACGATCCACCCCTTCGGCCACGTGATCGAGGGCTGGCGGTTCATCTTCTATCTGAACCTGCCGCTGTCGCTGCTTTCGATGTTCATGATCGTGGTCAAGATGCCGAAGCTGCAGCATCGCGGCGGCGGGGCCATCGACTATCTGGGCGCGGCCCTGATCATCATGGCCTTCGTGCCGCTGCTCCTGGCCATGAGCTGGGGCGGCCACGACTACGCCTGGGCTTCGCCGCAGATCATCGGCCTGTTGGTTTTCGCCGCCCTGTCGCTCGCCGCCCTGGTCTTCATCGAACTGCGCGTGCCCGAGCCGATCGTGCCGATGGAGCTCTTCTCCAACCGGGTCTATTCGACCGCCAACGCCGCCAGCTTCATCGTCAACATGGCCTTCATGGGGGTGGTGACCTTCCTGCCGCTGTTCATGCAGGTCGGCCAGGGGGTGGCCGCCACCAAGAGCGGGCTGGCGCTGTTGCCGATGATGGGTGGGCTGATCTTCGCCTCGACGGTCACCGGTTTCCTGGTCTCCAAGACCGGCCTCTACAAGCCCTTCATGCTGGGCGGCGTCGCCATACTGATGGCCGGGGTCTATCTGCTCACCAGCATCGGGCCGGACACCACCCTGGTCGGGATCGGCTGGCGTTTGCTCATTGTCGGCCTGGGCCTCGGGCCGTCGCAAAGCCTGTACAGCCTGGCGATCCAGAACGCCGTGCCGCCGCACCAGATCGGCGTGGCCACCAGCGGCAGCCAGTTCTTCCGCCAGATCGGTTCGACCATCGGGGTGGCGCTGTTCGGCGCCCTGCTCACCCATGACATCGGCGACGAATTGGCCCGCCGCGCGCCGCCCGAGGCCGCCGGCGTCCATCAGAGCGTCGATATCGGCAAGCTGCAGGCCATGGCGCTGGCCCAGGCCGCGCCGCCGGAGGTGCGCGCCAAGTCGCCGCCGGTGTCGCCGGCCATGCTTCAGGCCACTCGCGAGAGCTTCGCTGTCTCGATCGTCAATGTCTTCCAGGTCGCGCTGGTGGTGATCGGCCTTGGCGCGGTGATCATCCTCTTCATCCCCACCGTCCCCATGCGCCCCCGCGCCGAGCGGATGGCTGAGGCCGAAGCGGCGGCGGCTCAGGCGGCGGAGTAGTACGCGCCTAGATCACGATGACTTTGGATTGAATCAATCCAAAGTCATAAACGTGATCGATTCCTGAGAGTTAGAGCGGGTTGCGGGCGGAAAACCGCTTCACACTTTTCCTCAACCCGCTCTAGAGAAAGCTGTACGGGTCGACGTCGATGGTCACCCGTACCGAGGCTGGCGGTTTGAACCGCGCGCGCCAGGCGGCCAGGAAACCCTGCAGATCGACAGTGCGGTCGGCGCGGACCAGGAAGCGCTTGCGCCGTCGCCCGCGCACCAGGCTCTGCGGCGCATCGGCCGGCCCATAGACCTCGACCCCCTCGGCATTAGGCGCCGCTGCGGCCATGGCGCGCACAAAGGTCTCGAGCGTCGGCAGATCGCGCCCGACCACGATCAGGGCCGCCAGCCGACCGAACGGCGGCAGGCCCGACGCCTCGCGCGCGGCCATTTCGGCGGCGACGAAAGCGCCGCGGTCCTGGGCCATCAGCGCCTGCATCACCGCCTGGTCCGGGGCATAGGTCTGGATCAGCGCCCGCCCCGGCCGCCCGCGCCGCCCGGCGCGACCACCCGCCTGGGTCAGCAGTTGATAGGTGCGCTCGGCGGCGCGCAGATCGCCGCCGCGCAGGCCGAGATCGGCGTCGACCACGCCGACCAGGGTCAGGTTGGGAAAGTCATGCCCCTTGGCGGCCGCCTGGGTGGCGACCATGACGTCGATCTCACCCTCGGTCATGGCCAGGACCATGGCGCGCGCGCCAGCGGCGTCGAACACGGTGTCGGAGGAAAACACCGCGACGCGCGCCTCGGGAAAGCGCGAACGCACCTCTTCTTCCACCCGCTCGACCCCCGGCCCGATCGAGACCAGGGAGTCGGCGGCGCCGCAATGCGGGCAGCGGTCGGGCTTGGGCATGGAAAAGCCGGTCAGATGACAGACCAGCCGGCCGGTATAGCGATGCTCGACCAGCCAGGAATCGGTCTCCGGCGCGGTCATCCGCTCGCCGCAGACCCGGCAGAGCACCAGCGGCGCATAGCCCCGACGGTTGAGGAAGAGCAGGCTTTGTTCGCCTCGCTCCCAGGTCTCGGCCATGGCCTTGACCAGGGGCGGCGACAGCCAGGCGCCCGGCTCCGGCGGATATTCGCGCAGGTCGATCAACTCGACGCTGGGCAGCCGCGCCATGCCGTGCCGCGTGGCCAGTTTCAGCCAGCGATAGCGGCCGGTCTCGGCATTCCAAAGGCTCTCCAGCGACGGCGTCGCCGAGGCCAGCACCACCAGCGCCTCCTCGATCTTGGCGCGCGCCACCGCCAGGTCGCGGGCCTGGTAGACGAAGCCATCCTCCTGCTTGAACGAGCCATCGTGCTCCTCATCGACCACGATCAGCTTCAGATTGGCGAAGGGCAGGAAGAGCGCCGAGCGCGCGCCGACCACGATGCGGCAGCGGCCCTCCGCGACCGCCTCCCAGACCCGCCGGCGCGCCGGCGGCTGGATCGCCGAATGCCATTCGGCGGGCGCTGCGCCGAACCGCACTTCGAACCGGTCGATCACCGCCTGGGTGAGGGCGATCTCCGGCAGCAGCACCAGGATCTGCGCCGTCGGATCGGCCTGCAGCGTTGCGGCGACGGCTTCCAGATAGACCTCGGTCTTGCCAGAGCCGGTGACGCCGTCGAGCAGTGCGGCCTGGAACCCGCCCTGGCCGGCCATCTCCGACAGAACGCCGGCGGCGGCGGCCTGGCTGGCATTGAGCGGCCGGCCGGGACGGCCCGGATCTGGCGATTCGAATTCGGTGCTGGGCTCGACCAGCCGGATCTCCAGCGCTCCCAATTCGACCAGCGCCCGGATGACTCCGGTGGAGACGCCCGCCGCTAGGGCGAGGGCACCGGCCGGCAACGGCTCCACGGCGGCCGCCAGCGCCCGCTCGCGTGCCGGCGTCATGCGCGCCACCGTCGCCCCGGTCGCCGCGATCAGCCGCTCGGGCCGCGCCTTCGGCGCGCGGGCGCCGCGCAGGCTGATGGCCAGGGGCTGGCCCGGCGCATCGACGGCATAGC
>CALAEG010000406.1 GCA_937890965.1 uncultured Caulobacteraceae bacterium
GTTCACCTGGGCGAGATAGCCTTCGAGAGCCGACTTGGCGAAGGCGCTCTGCAGTTCGAAGACTTCCTGGATGCTCTTGGCGGTGGTCAGCGACTTGGCCGCGGCCACATAGTTGTCCATGGAGGTCTTGGAGTAGGCCATGGTTTGCGCGCCGAGGGATTCAGCGCCCTTGCCGGCGGCGGTGACCGAGGCGACGACCGCTTCGAGGTTGGACTTGGACTGGGTGTTGAGCTCATTCATCGCGGTCATCGACTTTTCGACCGCGTCCTTGAACGCTTTGCTGCCTGCGGCGGTGTATTGTTCCGCTGTCGACTTGATGGTTTGGGCGCTGGTGGCCATGGGTTTTGAATCTCCGGCGCGGCGGGGTTGGGGGAGGGCCCGTGCGGATTTGGAATTTGCCAGCAATAACGTCGGTCGTCAAGAAAAATTTGTGCAGTGCACAATAATAGCTCCGCTCGTTGTGCAATGCAGCATGCCTCAACGATTCGTCCGCGTGCGGCATTGTCGCTCACTAGTTGTTTACTTTAACGAAAGGAGATGATCGGCATGGTACACGCACGCGTTGGCGGAGCGCGGTCCGCCAGTAGTTTTCCGACGAGCGCCCTTATGTATCAGCCCGCCCGCCGCCTTTTCGTGGCGCTGTCCTTGGTTCTGGCCACCGTTTTCGCGGCTGACTTCAGCACGGTCGGCGCGGCCCAGGCCCAGGCCCCGTTCTTCACAATGGCCCCGCGCTATGCGTCGATCGTGGTCGATGCCAGCGATGGCGAGGTGCTCTATCAGCGGAACGCGGACAGTCCGCGCTATCCGGCGTCGATCAGCAAGATCATGACGCTCTATCTGACCTTCGAGGCGCTCGCCTCTGGCCGAATCAAGCCCAACGACATCATCGTGGTTTCGCAGCACGCGGCGAGCATGGCGCCCAGCAAGCTCGGCCTTAAGCCCGGCGAAACCATAACCGTCGATGATGCGATGCACGCGATCGCGGTGCATTCGGCCAACGACATGGCCGTGGCCATGGCCGAGAAGATCGGCGGCAGCGAAGCCCGTTTCGCCACCCTGATGACGCTCCGCGCCCAGGAACTGGGCATGAGCAACACCCACTACGACAATGCGTCCGGCCTGCCCGATCCGCGGCAGATCTCAACCGCCCGGGATATCGCCACCCTTTCGCGCGCCGTGATGCGCGACTACCCGCAATATTATCGGTTTTTCAGCCTGCGCAGCTTCGACTACCGCGGCCTGAACATGACCAACCACAACGGCATGCTGGGCCGTACGCCCGGGGTCGACGGCCTGAAGACCGGTTATATCGGCGCCTCGGGCTTCAACCTGGCCGCCTCGGCTGCGCGCGACAATCGCCGCCTGATCGTGGTTGTGCTGGGCGGCTCGTCCAGCGCCGCCCGCGACGCCCACGTGGCCGACCTGCTCGACGCCGGCTTCAGCGTGCTGAACCATCGCGCGCTCGGCCAGAACATCACGGTGGCCGACAATCTGCATGAACCCATTCCGAGCGGCCAGGTCGTTCGTCCGCCAACGGAGCAAGGCTCCGGCGATCAGGCTGGCCTGCAGATCGTGCTGACCGACGCTTCGCCGACCCATCACCTGATCTCCCAGGACGTGCCTGAAGAACTTGGCCCGCCCCGCGCCGACCGTGGCGGCCCGCCTAGCCGCGCCGACGATCGCCGCGCGGCCCAGGCGGCTCTGGCTGCCCAGGCGGCAAAGAAGAGCGCCAAGCTGGCCAAGGCCGACCAGACAAGCGCCAGGGGCCGCGGGTCTGAGGACGCCGCCTATGCGGTCCAGGTCGGCGCCTACAAGAAGAAGGGCCAGGCCCACGACGCTCTGGCCGCGCTGCAACAGCGCTATGACCGGCTGGGCGACGCCGACCACGACGTCCAGGCCGCCGGCCGCGGCTATTATCGCGCCCGCTTCTCCGGCCTGAGCGCCGCCGAGGCCAAGCGCGCCTGCAAGACCATGAACGCCCATCACCAGATCTGTGTGGTGGTCGCCCCCGAAGGCTGAGCCGCCGGCGCTTAAGGCCGGCTGAGCCTGTCGCGCGCCGCATTCACCTGCGCCGCCAACCCGCTCGTGCCGCCCTGGTCCGGATGCGCCCGGCGCATCAGCCGCGTATAGGCCGCGCGGATTTCAGGCGCCGTCGCCGTCGGGCCGACGCCCAGGATCGCCCTCGCCTCATCCAGGCTCATGGCCTCGCCGTTCCGCGGCTGAGGCGCCGATGCACGCGGCCAGCGGGCGCTGAGCGCCAGCCCGAGGCCGACCACGGCAAGGGCCAGGGCCGCGATCAGCAGCCCGCGCACCACCAGGAAGCCCGCCGCCGCCAGTAGGCCGATGGCGGCCAGGCCCGAGGCGCCGCGCCAATCGGCGAACCGGCTCAGGTGGCGGCCGCCCGCCCCCCAGACGACGAAAACAAGGATGGCGGCGGCGGCCAGCAGGTAGATCAAGGCCGCCCCGGACTCATGACGCCGCGCGAACCGGCTCTGCCGCCGGCGGCTGCATCGCCAGACCCAGGTCCACCACCAGCATGCGCAGCTCCTGGCGCGCGGCGATGTGGCTGAGCGAGATCGGCACCGGGCGCACACCGGACGACAGATCGGCCGCGGTCAGGCCGAAGGGGTGCAGCTCGCGATAGATCACCCGCTCGCGCAGGCCAGCGCCGATGCGAAACCCGACGCGCCTGGCCAGGGCCTGGACCCGCTCTTCCAGCCGCTGGCGATTGCGCGCCCGCACCGGCGCCAGCCGGTTGGGCATGACGATCCAGTCGATCGAACCGCCGCCGGCCACCGCCTTGGCCTTGCGCGAGTTCCAGACGGTCTCGGCATAGAGGCTGGGCCGCACGACATTGAGGGTCAGCGGATCGACCTGGCCAAGCAAGTCGAAGTCGACAAAGCTGTCGTTCATCGGGGTGACGATGATGTCGGCCAGGCCGTGGGCGGCGCGCGACAGGGCGTTGTCGCCGCCGGGGGTGTCGATGAGGATGAAGCCGCCCTGCCCGCGCGCCTCGCCCATCACCCGCTCGAAGGCGGCGAGCGTGGCCTTGTCGTCCACATTGGCCGGACGTTGCCCCGCCTCGCCCAGTTCGATCTCCAGCGGCATCGGCAAGCCGGCACCGTTCGAGGCGCACCAGGTCCGCCGGCTCTGCAGGAAGCGCGCGAGCGACTGCTGGCGCAGATCCAGATCGATCACCGCGACCCGGGCCTGCTCATGCAACAGGGCGGTCATCAGATGGATGGCCAGGGTCGACTTGCCCGCCCCGCCCTTCTCGTTGCCGACCACGATGACGCGCGCCTGACCCACCACTTCCTCCGACCGATTCGCTAATGCCCCGTGCGTTCACCAGACACCCCGCCCGCCCGCAGCGTCAATGTGTGCGGCGCCGCAATCTTGGGGGTCGTTTTAGGCGACCGCTTTGCGCTATGGGGGCGGCCATGACCCTTGCCGCCCCGCCGATCGTCAGGACCGTCACCGAACTTCGCGTCCAGGTCGCCGCCTGGAAGACCGCCGGCGAGCGGGTCGCGCTGGTCCCGACCATGGGCGGCCTGCACGAGGGCCACCTGGCCCTGGTTCGTCGCGCCGGCGAGCTGGCTGATCGCGTCGTGACAAGCCTTTTCGTCAATCCGACCCAGTTCGCTCCCGGGGAGGATTTCGAGGCCTATCCGCGCGACGAGGCGCGCGACGCCGCCCTGCTGGCGGCGCAAGGCTGCGACCTGCTCTATGCGCCGGGCGCGGGTGAGATGTACCCCGCCGGCTTCAGCACGACCGTGACCGTCGCAGAGGTCTCGAGCCCCCTTGATGGGCTTTCGCGACCGCGGCATTTCGCCGGCGTGGCCACGGTGGTGTCCAAGCTGCTCAACCAGTGCGACCCGGACGTCGCGGTGTTCGGCGAGAAGGACTACCAGCAGCTCCTGGTCATCCGCCGCCTGGTCCGCGACCTCGACATGCCGGTGGAGATCACCGGCCTGCCCACGGTCAGGGACGCCGACGGCTTGGCGCTCTCCTCGCGCAACGCCTACCTTTCACCGGATGAACGAGCGGTCGCCGGCCAGCTCAACTTGGTGATCAAGGCCGCCGCCCAGTCGGTGCGCGGCGGCGAGGCCG
>CALAEG010000407.1 GCA_937890965.1 uncultured Caulobacteraceae bacterium
CTATTCCGCCGCCTTGATGTCCGAGGCGTTCATCTCGATCACCTCGCCGGTGATCGCCGCCATGGGGGCGGAGGCGGGGCGTTGGAACTTCAGGCTGCGGCCCTGGAAGAAGGCGCCGGCTTCCATGGTCAGCTGTTCGTGGGTGATGTCGCCATCCACGTGGCAGCTGGCATAGAGCCGGACCTGCTTGGCGGTGATCGAGCCGACGACGCGGCCGCGGGCCTCGACGATCTCGGCCTGAATGGCGCCTTCCACATGGCCGGTCTCGCCGATGGAGAGGCGGGCCACGACGATGTCGCCGCGCACGACGCCGTCGACATGCAGCTCGGTGTCGCCGCTGACGCCGCCGTCGATGGTGGTGTCGGAGGCGATCAGCGAGGCGACCTTGGGCGTGCCCGCGGCTTTTCTCGGGGGGGTCGGATCAGGGATGGCGTTCATTTCCGCTACCGTTAGATGAGGGACAGTGGGTTTGTTAGTTGCTTGCTTGCTGAACATATTGACCAGCCTCCAAAAAGCGTTCGGGGTTTTGCGGGCGGCCGTCAACCCAGACCTCGTAGTGGAGGTGAGGTCCGGTTGAACGGCCGGTCGAGCCGATGCCGCCCAGCTTCTCGCCAATGGCGACGCGCTGGCCGACGCTGACCCAGATCGCGGCCAGGTGAGCGAACCGGGTCTTCAGGCCATGGCCATGGTCGATCTCGACCACATTGCCATAGCCGTTGCGTACGCCGGTAAAGGAGACGACGCCCGGCGCGGTGGCATGCACCGGCGTCATGATCGGGCCGGCGAAGTCGAGGCCGGGATGGAAGGCGGGCTGGCCGGTGATCGGGTCGGTGCGCACGCCGAAGCCGCTGGCCTGGCGCGTGCCTTGCGTCGGTTGGGCGAGCGGCAGGGCGTGGGCCACGTCGTTCAGATTGTGCAGGTCGCTGAGGTCGTTGGCCGCGTGCTGGATACGCTCGGCGAAGGGCTCGTCGACGTCGAGCACGGCGGCGAGCGCGCGCGGATCATTGCCCTCGATCAGCGGTCCGCCAAGGCTGTCGCTGGAGACCGGCGAAAAGGCCGACGGGTCGAGCCCGGCCAGCCGGAAGGCCAGCCGCAGCCGATCGGCGCGCGACTTGGCGAAGGTCTCGGCGCGGGAGATCAGCCGGTCCTGGTCCATCTGCACGGCGCGCACGCCCGACAGCGGGTCGGCGTTCTGAACCGTTGTCAGCACCGCCGGCGTCAGGGCCTGGGCCGCACCCGGCGCGCCTCTGGCGTCGGTCAGCAACATGGCCAGGGCCGCGTGCCGGTTCTCGATCGAGCGTGCCAGATCGCTCATCGTGCCGTTGGAATCGCTCAGCTGCGCCATGGCGCTGTTCAGCTTGGCCTGGCGGTCGGAGGTGAGCCGCTCGTAATAGGCCTGGGTGCGGGCCGCGGCCTTGTCCGCAGCGCTGGGCGAGACGGCCGCGATCATCATGATTCCCGTGGCGACGATTAACCACAGGCCGAGCACCGAGACCGCGGCGCTGGCCGCGACCTGGCGGCCCGTGGTCAGCACCATGCCGTGCACGACGCCGTTGGACCGGAGGTAGAGGTGACGCTCTGGAAACAGCGCCTCGAGAAAGCGCCGCAGCCGGGTCAGTTGGTCAAGGACCATCCGCGCGGAAACCTTGTTTCGAGTTCCCGCACCATATGCCCCAAGAGATGACGCATAGGCAACCGGGCTCGGCCCCCAAAATGACTAGGACGGCCAAGCCGCGACGTTTCGTCCTCACGCCTAAGGCGAGTCGGCCGCGACAGCCAGCCGGGCGCGACAGGCCGGCCGGCCTACCCCTTCGTCAAATCAGCCGCGTCCGCTCTCTCCACAAGCTTATGGATGTCCTCGGTCAGCTGGTTATTTGTCTTAAGCAGCTTGTGCAGATCGTTGCTGATCTCAAGCAAGGCCTCGGCGTCCTGGTAGGTTTGATACGCCTGCTTGTCGGACGCCTTGGCGGCGACCTTTTGGCCGACCATGATGATGGACAGCAGGACTAGCTGCAGGAAGGTCTGGGCGATCCAGGCGACCAGCGGGGCCGTACCGCCCCTGATCGCTTCGGGGAGACTGATCAGGGCCAGGATGGTGAAGGCGTAGGCGCACCACATCGTCCCGACCAGGTTGGTGATGTTCACCGCAAGCCAGCCGTTAAACCCGGTATGTTCCTTGGCTGTGGTGTGGACACCGTGTTTCTTGCGAGCCTCGATGTGGGGATGGGGAGCATGCTCCATGGTCTGACCTCGCCCTATCGTTCTGCCATTTCTCTACGGTCTCTAAAGACCGCATGAATTTGCGCCGGCCTTCGCCGAGTCGACATTAAAGACCTAGCAGAAGAGTCGCCGCAACGAGGCGCAGATCAGCGCCCGGGGAATGCAACGGTCATCGCAACCAGGCCATGACCAGCGCCGAGGCGACGCTGAAGACGACGATGAGGATCGGCGGCGCGCGCCAGCGTTCCAGCAGCATGAAGGCGACCAGGGCGACGGCGAGATCGCGCGCGCCCAGGATGGCGCTGGTCCAGATCGGCGTGTAGAGCGCCGCTCCCAGCACGCCCACCACGGCGGCGTTGACGCCGGCCAGCGCGCCGCGCGCCGTCGGATGATGGCCGACCCAGTTCCATAGGGGCAGGCCCGCCAGGGCCACGAGCCCTCCCGGCAGGAAGATGAAGACCAGGGCCGCCGCCGACCAGAGGGCCGTCATGCCGATCCCGGAGCCGTGCGGCGCGATGGTCGCGCCCAGATAGGCCGCGAAGGTGAAGAGCGGTCCGGGCACGGCCTGGGCCGCGCCGTAGCCGGACAGGAAGGCGTTGTCGCCGACCCAGCCCGAGGGAACCAGGGCGTCGCGCAGCAGGGGCAGCACCACATGGCCGCCGCCGAAGACCAGGGCGCCGGTTTTGTAGAAGATGGCGATCATGCCGAGCATGGATCGCGGCGCTGCCTGGGCGGCCACGGGAAGGCCGATCAGCAGCCCAATGAATATCGCCATGAAGACGAAGCCCGCCCGCCGCCCGACCGGCAGTCTTGGCGGGACAGGCTGGCTCTGCGGCCCGCGACAGAGCAGAGCGCCGCCGCCGGCGCCGACCGCCAGGGCGACAAGCTGCATCAGCGGCCCGCCGAACAGCAGCAGCAGGACGGCCGCGACCGTGGCCAGTGCCGCTCTTTGCAGGTCCGGGCACAGCTTGACCGCCATGCTCCACACCGCCTGGGCGACCACCGCCACCGCGACCAGCTTCAACCCATGCAGGATCGCCTGTGGCAGCGGCCCATCAAGGCGCGGCGCGAGCCAGGCGAAGGCGAACATCAGCAAGGCCGAGGGCAGGGTGAAGCCGAGCCAGGCGGCCAGCGCCCCTGGCCAGCCCGCGCGTCGAAGACCGATCAGGAAGCTCACCTGGCTGCTGGCCGGCCCCGGCACCATCTGGCAGAGCGCCACCAGGCCGGCATAGTCGCCCGCCGAGAGCCAGCGGCGGCGCTGGACATAGGTCCGCTCGAAATAGCCCAGATGCGCGATCGGTCCACCGAACGAGGTCAGCCCAAGGCCAAGGGCGACCGCGAAGACCTCCAGGGCGCCGCCACGCGCGGGCGGTTCGGCGCCTTCAGAGGCTGGCCCTTTTGCCGGATCGCCGGACATCGCCAGCCTAGGCGTAGTCAAACAGCGTCATGAACCCAAAATCCATGTGCAGTTGCTGATGGCAGTGAAACAGGGTCTTGCCCGGGTTGTCGGCTAGGAAGTCCACTTCCAGTTCCTGATACCCGCCGAGCATCACCACGTCCTTCATTATCCCGGAGGTGGGGCGGCCAGCCATGCGGATGAGTTCGAAGCTGTGACGATGCAGATGCACCGGATGGATATCGTCGCTGGCGTTCTGCATGCGCAGGCGGTAGCGCCGACCTTGATGGAGCTTGGGCATTGGCGCCATGGCGCTGTCCGAGAACGCCACGCCATTGATCGTCCACTGGTTGAAGCCGTTCAGCGCGGCATTGTTCTTGGCGAATTTCATCTCGATGGTTTCGTCGGGCGTTAGCAGCTTGGGCGCAGGATCGCCGAACCGCGTGTAGTCCCATTTGGACGGCCCGGGGGCGACCCATTGCGGCGCGCCGGCTGCGCCGGCGTACTCGACCACGGCGCCCATGCCGTGGCCCCGGTCGTCATCGGCCAGGTCGCCCAGGACCCAGACGCCGGGATGATCCATCTTCACGATCGCCGACACCCGCTCGGCCGTTCCTAGCCAGAGGACGGGCATCTCGGCGGCGGTGGGAACGGGATTGCCGTCCAGCGCGACGATCTGAAAGCTGTGGCCGGGCAGCGCCAGGCTGCGGATCTCTGTGGCGCTGCCGTTGAGCACGTGGAACAGCACCCGCTCGCCCGCCTTGACGCGGATCGGTTCGCCGTGCCCCAGCATCCGGCCGTTGATCGTGAAGTACCGGTAGCCAACCTCGTAGCCATGCGGCATGCCGCTGGCGAGAGAGGCCGCCATGGCGTGTTCCCCGGCGGCCTTGAGCGCGGGGTCCGGCTCGCCGGCGAGGAAATCCATCGCCATGTCGCCGCCCTGGCTCAGCGTCGGCGCGAACTCCTTCAGCGTAAGGAACACTTCGCGGTCATAGCGGCCGGGCTCCCGCCTGGGCTCGATATAGACCGACCCGACCTGGCCGCTGTACTGGCCGGCGGCGAGGTTCGCGCCGGCGACCAGGTGGCTGTGGTAGAAGCGCAGCCCCGCCGGCCCCGGTGTGAAGCGGATGCGTCGCGAACCGTGGGCGGGAATGAACGGTGTGCCCTCTTCGGCGGACCCGTCCACATCGACGGGGACCGTCTGGCCGTGCCAGTGCAGTTGCTCGGCCATCCCGGTGTCGTTGTGGATGTCGATCACCACCGGTTGACCCTCACGGAAGCGCAGCAGCGGGCCTGGGAACTGGCCGTTGTAGGTGGTGGTCGAGATCACAACGCCGGGCGCCAGCTCGACATTTGCCGCCGCAATATGAATGGCGTAGTCGGCGGCAGTCTCGGACGCCGGTCTGGAGCAGGCGGCCAGCGGCGCAAACCCGCCGGCGACGGCGGTGGCGCCGCCAAATTGCAGCAGACGGCGGCGATCAAAGGACATGGCAGGCCTCATCGGTGTTGCTGGTTGCGGGCGCTGGTCGACCGTCATGACGGCCGATCTCGCCGAACAATTCCCGCACCTTGGACTGGGCGATCCCGAGGGCTTCGCGGCCCTGCGGCGTCGCCCGATAGACGCGTCGGAAGGTGCGTCCGATGTTTTGCTTTGACGAGATCAGGTACCCGCGCCGCTCCATCCCGTGCAGCATCGGGTAGAGCGTCCCTGGGCTGAGCCTGTAGCCGTGCCGGGCAAGCTCCTCGATCATCCACTGTCCGTAGACCTCGCCCTCAGCGGCGTGGTGGAGGATGTGCAGCCTGACGAAGCCGGCGAGCAGGTCCTGGTGCTCCATCAGCCGCTCGCCTTCGCCGACCGTACGGGCTTGGCCGGAACCAGAGCCAGCAGCGCGACGGCGCCCGCCAAGGCCAGAGCGGCGCCATAGAAGAAGACCGAGCCGTGGCCGACGCGGTCCCAGAGCAGACCGGCGACAAGACTGGCCGCGAGACCCGAGAGGCCCACGGTCGTGCTGTACCAGCCGACGCCGCTGGCGCGGGTCTCCGTGGTCACCAGATCACTTGCCAAGGCCTTCCCCACCGAGCGGAAGATGCCCTGAAAGAGGCCGTAGAGGATGAAGAGGGCGCCGACGAGGACGACATTCCTGGTGAGTGCGAAACCGAGATAGGCCGCCAGGAAGACCCCGAACGAAACGAGCAGGAGGTTGCGGCGGCCAAGGCGGTCGGAAAGGGCGCCCGCCGGATAGGAGACCAGGGCGGCGACCAGGTTGAAGGCGGCATAGATGAGGATGGTCGTGGTCAGCGACGCGCCGAGCGCCCTGGTCTGCAGGATGAGGAAGGCGTTGCTGGAATTGCCAATGCCGAAGATCGCGGTGACCGCCAGGTATTTCCAGTAGGCCGGGGGAAACCGCGCCAGGGCGATCTTGGCCTTGGCGTCCACCTTGGCCGTCCGTTTTTCACTGACCAGCGCGATCATCACCAAGGCGAGCAAGCCCGGAATGACCGCGACATAGAAGATCAGACGGATGTCGAAGTGCATCACCGACAACAGGATCACAGCCAGCACCGGCCCGAGGAAGGCGCCGGCGTTGTCGCCCGCGCCCTCCAGCCCGAACGCCCGGCCCCGGTTTTCTTCGTCCACGGATGAAGCGATGAGCGCATCGCGTGGGGCTGAGCGAACGCCCGTGCCCAAACGGTCGAGGAACCGGCCGCCAAGGACGCCCTGCCAGCTGCTGGAGGCGCCAATCAGCGGCTTGGAGATCGCGGCCAAGCCGTAGCCTACGAGGGCGATCGGCTTTCGACGCTGGAGCTTGTCGGAGAGAGAGCCCGAGAAGCCCTGCGCGATGTTCTGAGTGGCCTCGGCGACGCCCTCGATCAGGCCGACCAGACTGCCGCCGGCTTTCAGGACCTGGGTGAGGAAGATCGGCAGAACCGGATAGAGCATCTCGCTGGAGATGTCGGCGAACAGGCTCGAGCAGGCCAACAGCACCGCGTTGCGGGAGAGTCCGGCGAAATATCCTCGCGCCATAGCGGTCCCCTGTCTTGTTCCTGCCCTATTGGCTGCGTCGCCTCAAAGGCAGGCCACGAAATCGTTTCTCGATAACGATTACCGATAGAGCGGGTTGCGCCGCCCCTGTCCAGGCCTGTTCCGGCCCCGTGGCCGAATCCCTTTAGCGCGCCCGCTTCAGCACGGCCGCGACGAAACCGGCCTTGGCGTTGGCGTAGGCGCCGCGGTCGTTGCGATGCTTGATGGCCAACGACCGTTTCAGCCGGGCATAGGCGCGGGCGGCGCTAGGATGGGTGCGCAGATAGTCTCGGAAGGCGATCTGGTCCCCATGGCCGC
>CALAEG010000408.1 GCA_937890965.1 uncultured Caulobacteraceae bacterium
TCTATATCGGCGACCCGGCCTTTGTCAGCCGCGGCTACGGCCGCGCCATGCTGGGCGGCTATGTTCGCGAGGCGGCCTTCCCCCTCTATCCCGACGAGACCCGCTGCTTCATCGCCCACGCCCGCGACAATACAGCCGCCCTGGCCTGTTCCCGCTCGGTGGGGTTCCGCGACGTGGGATCGTTCGTCGAGGATGGCATCGACATGCGGTTGCTGCTGATCGAACGCGGCTAGATCGCCAGCCGATAGACCTTGGTCGCCGTGCCGCTATAGAGGGCGGCCTTTTCGTCGTCCGAGGCGCCGGCGGTGATCACCTTGAAGGCGTTCCAGAGCACGTCATAGGTGCAGCTGCACAGGTCGACCGGGAAGTTGCTCTCGAACATGCCGCGGTTCGGGCCGAAGGCCTCGATGCAGGTCTCGATATAGGGGCGCCACTCCTCCGCCAGCACGCTCGAACGCCGGCCCTGCATGAAGCTGTCGAAACCGGCGAACGGCATGGCGAGGCCCCCCAGCTTCACCGCTACGTTCTCGCAGGCGCCGATCTCGCGAATCTTCGCGGCCCAGCCGGCGAACCGCTCCTCGCGCTTGCCGGCATAGGCGCCGGTGCCCAGCGGCGTGCCGACATGGTCGAGAATGAACTGAGTGTCCGGGAAGGCGCGGACGAGGTCGAGGAACTCGCCGAGCTGCGGTTCGAGCAGCCAGGCGTCGAATGACAGGCCTTGCTTGGCGAACGCCTGAAAGCCGCGCCGGAACTCTGCCGACGGATAGAGCCCCGGCGTCTGCCGCGACAGCGGTCCCAGCACATTCGGGTCGGCGTCGTAGGAGGCCGAGTGGCGGATGCCACGGAAGCGCCCGCCGCCGACCGCCATGTGCGCCCGTAGCGCGTCGTCAATCAGCTTCGGGTCCTGCGTCAGGTCGACGTGGCTGACGATGCCGGCGCAGGCGCGGATCGGCCCATAAAGGCCGCTGGCGCTCATCGCCGCCGCGCCGTTCACGAACTCGGTCTCGCCGATGACCTTGAGGTGCTCGGGCCCGTCCAGCCGGTACATCGAGCCGCACTGAACGAAGACGGTGGCGACCACATTGTGGCCGCGCTGCATGTCGGCCACCAGCTCGTCGATCAGGTAGCGGGGCGCGAGCCGCATCACGTTCTCGAATCCATGACGCACTGGCGGCCGCTCACTTGGCGGCGGCAGGAACGGCGTGCGATCCCACAGGTGGTGGTGCGGATCGACGATGGGGAGCGACGGCTCCAGAATCTCTTCGCTTGGCGCTGCGGCGTCGCTCATGGCGTCCTCCCTGGCTTTTCTTTGCCCGTTTCCTTAAGTCGACGCTCCGGCCCCCACAAGGCCGCGTCTTGCCGATGAAATCGCCTGGCAACAATGGCGTGACACTCGAGGGTCAATGCGAGACGCACGATTGAGCGGCGGGATGGCGATGGCGCTGCTGTCCGTGTTCGCCGCCTTCCAGGTCGCCGCCCAGCCCGCCGCCGCGCCCGACCTCATGAAGGGGCCGAGCCTGTTCATCAGCCCCAGCGGCCAGCCGTTCCGGGTGGTCGCCGGCCAACCCTATCCGGTCGTGGTCTGGTTCGCCCAGGTCGACAAAAACGGCGACGGCCGCATCGACCGGGCGGAGTTCCGCGCCGATGCCGAGGCCTTCTTCCGTGTGCTCGACGCCAACCACGACGGAGTAATCGACCCCTTCGAGATGCAGGCCTATGAAAACCAGGTCGTGCCCGAAATCCTCGGCGCCTTCCGCGTGCCCGAGGGTGGCGCGGGGTCCGTGGGTGAGGTTCAAGGCTTGCCTCATCGCGGCGGCGCCCGGCGGGGCCTGTTCGGCCTGGGTCCCCGGCCGCCGGACGATCCGGACGAGGTCAGCGTGGCGAGCGGCGCGGCGCCCTTCGAGCTCATCCCCGATCCCGAGCCGCTTGCCGCCGCCGACCTGGCGATGGACGGGCATATCACCCTGGCCGAGTTCATGACCGTGGCCGACCGGCGGTTCGATCGCCTGGACAAGAAGGGCCTGGGCTATCTCACCCTGGCCGGTCTGCCGAAGACCCTGGCTCAGACGACGGGCGAGGCGGCGCATCGGCGCTGACGATATGTTCTGGCGCGGGATCCACCGCGAACCGCACCGCGGCGATGTCGGCGTCGCCGCGCAACCAGGCTTTGGCGAGGCGGTGGCCGCCGTCCATCAACCGCCCGTCGGCGGAGAGGATGATGGGATAGGCAAGATCGGCCTTCTGGATTCGCCGCGCGTGTTCGGCCACCGCCCGGCAGGTGGGGGCGTGGCGTTCGCCGAACCAGCAGTCCTGCTCGAACTCGGCGATGGCGCTGAGCGGAACCCGCGTGACCGGCAGCCCCTTAGCCGCGCGCCAGAGCTTTTCGGTGATCCAGAAGGCCCGTCCGCCCGGCACGGTGTGAGAATGGCTTTCCGGCATGGTTGGCGTCTCCCGCTCGTCGCCCGCGTTTACCTCAATCGTGACCCAGCTTAACAGCGGGCCATGACCCCGCTCGTCATCGGCCTCATCCTCAGCGCGGCCCTGCTGCACGCCACCTGGAACGCCATTCTGCGCGGCGGCGCCGACCGGCTGTGGTCGATCACCGTCATGTGCGCGACCTCGGCGGTCGTCGCCCTGCCCTTCCTGTTCCTTCTCGCCTTGCCGGCCCGGGTGAGCTGGCCCTGCATCGGGCTCTCGGCCGCCTTGCAGGTCAGCTACTGTCTCTTCCTGGTGCGCGCCTATCGCGAAGGCGAGTTGGCCCAGGTCTATCCGATCGCGCGCGGAACCTCCCCGCTCCTGGTGACCCTTGGCGCGGTCTTCGTCGCTGGCGAGCGGCTGACGCCGGCGGCCCTGGCCGGCGTGGCGCTGGTCTCGCTGGGCATCATGGCCCTGGCCTTCGAAAAGACGCGACCCAGCTTGCACTCGACCCTCTCCGCCCTAGCCACCGGGGTCTTCGTCGCCGCCTACACCCTCACCGACGGGGTTGGCGCGCGGCTGTCGGGCCATGCGCAGTCCTATACGGCCTGGCTCTTCCTGGTGCAGGGCGCGGCCATGCCCGTCGTCTATGTCGCCTTGCGCGGCCGGCTTGCCCTGCCGCTGAGAGCGGCGGAAACCTGGAAGGCGCTGGCCGGCGGCGTCTTCGGTCTCCTGTCCTACGGCGTGGTCATCTGGGCGCTGAGCCTGGCGCCCATGGGCCGGGTCTCGGCCTTGCGCGAGACCAGCATCCTGTTCGCCGCGGTGATCGGGGCGGTGTTCCTGAAGGAGAGGCTGACCCCGGCGCGGGTCACGGCCGCCCTGATGATCGCCGGCGGCGCGATAGCGCTCTCAACCGCCCACTGAGCTGTCCTGAGCCATGCGCTCGAAAGCCGACGGTCGGCGCCTCGCCCGCCAAGCCGAAAGCAGCCTATCGACGTTTTCACCGGCCTTGGTCGCCGTAGAATCGAGTTCGAGATCATGGGTAAAGACCGGCAGCGTCTCGAAATCGCGACGCGCGTCGCCGGCGCGGCGATCGCCCCTTGCGATCTCACGCCGTTCCATCTCCTCAACGTCGCAGTGGATGCGAACGAAGAAGACGTCGAAACCGGTCAGAAGCCGAACGAGGTCTCCCATCCACTCTTGGGTTTCGACGATGTGCTCGACGATCAGGTTGTTTCCCGATCCGGCATAGGCGGCCAGTGCGTGATGAAACCCGTCGAAGAACGGCCCTCGCAGGCCGGTCCATGGAAACTCGCGGCTGCGGATGCGGGCCATCGGCAGAATGCCGGCGTCGCGCATATGGTCGATGGAGATATGCCAGAACGGCGCCTCGATCCTGGCCTGCAATTCGCCGGCGATCGCGGACTTGCCGCTGCTGGACGGCCCATGGATCAGGATGATCTTGCCCGTCTGCACGGCCATTTCTCCGGTGTGGCCGGTCAGGATAGCCGCTCGATGACCGCCTTGGCCACGGCCTCGGACGCCTCCCCGATATCGACCACGATGGCATGTTCGTCCGCGCTCGGCGGTTCGAGGTCGGCGAACTGGCTGGCCAGCAGCTTGGCGGGCCAGAAGTGGCCGGCGCGGTGGGCGAGACGTTCGGCGATCTCGGTTTGCGAGCCGCGCAGATAGACGATGCGCACCTGCGGGCGACCCTTCCGCAGACTGTCGCGATAGGCCCGCTTCAGCGCCGAGCAGGCGACGACGCCGGGCTGGCCCGCCTTGGCGCGGGCGTCGATCCAGTCGCCGATGGCCGCCAGCCACGGCGCGCGATCGGCGTCGGTGAGCGGAACGCCGCTGCGCATCTTGTCGATATTGGCCTTTGGCTGCAGGTCGTCGCCATCGACGAAGGGCCAGTCCAACCGTTCGGCGATCAGTTCGCCCACCGTGGTCTTGCCTGCGCCGGAAACGCCCATGACCACCAGGATTGGCGCTACGGTCATACGGGTCCTTCCCAAGTCTGGCCGCGCCGCGTTGACAGGCGCCCTACCGGCGTCCCACCCTAGACCCTGATCACCGATCAGGAGAGCGTTGCGATGGCGGGTTGGGCCTATGCGGACATTTGGGAAGAGATCGCCGCCGCCGTGCCGGGTCGCCGCGCCCAGGTGCAGGGGCCGCGCGAGCTGAGCTGGGGCCAGTTCGACGCCCGCGCCAACGCCATGGCCCGCTTCCTGCTCGACGCCGGCCTGAAGCAGCAGTCCAAGGTCGCGGCCTTCCTTTTTAACGGCCCGGAATATCTCGAGACCTACTACGCGACCTTCAAGGCCGGGCTGGTCCCGGTCAACACCAACTACCGCTATGGCGCCGAGGAGCTGGTCTACCTGTTCGACAATGCCGACGCCGAGGTGGTGGTCTTCCACGCCGCCTTCGCCGAGGTCGCCGCCAAGGCCCGCGCCAGCCTGCCGAAGGTGAAAGCCTGGATCGCCGTGGCCCAGCACGGCCATCCGGTTCCCGATTGGGCTGAGGACTATGAGACGATCGCGGGCAGGGCGGAGGATCGCGTGATCGCCCCCTGGGGCCGCTCGGGCGACGATCTTCTGCTGATGTACACCGGCGGCACCACCGGCATGCCCAAGGGGGTGATGTGGCGCCAGGAAGATCTGTTCAAGGTGCTCGGCGGCGGCGGCAACCTGATCGAGGCGCTTCCGCCGCTGGAGACCCCGGCCGATGCCGGTGAGCGGGCGCTGGCGTCCGAAACCAGAGAGGGATCGGTCCTGCGGCTGGTGCTGGCGGCCGCGCCGCTGATGCACGCCACCGCCCAGTTCACCGCGCTCAGCGCGCTGACCGGCGCCGGCGCGATCGCCACCCTGCCGTCGCATCGGCTGAACACGGTCGAGTTGTGGTCGGAGGTCGAGCGGCTGGGGGTCACCGGCGTCACCATCGTCGGCCAGGCCTTCGCCCAGCCGATGCTGCAGACCCTGAACGCCCATCCGGGCCGCTGGGATTTGAGCAAGCTTCGGGTGATCAATTCCTCCGGAACGGTCTGGAGCCACGAGAACAAGCAGGGCCTACTGAAGCACGCGCCGCACATCACCCTGTTCGACAGCCTGGGCTCGTCCGAGGCGGTCGGCATCGGCGGCTCCAACTCCACCGCCGGCCAGGAGGCGGAGACGGCCAAGTTCGCGCTCGGTCCCAACACCGCGGCCTTCACCGAGGACGGTCGCCGCATCCAGCCCGGCTCCGGCGAGCGCGGCCTCTTGGCGCTCGCCGGCTTTCTGCCGGTCGGCTACTACAAGGACCCGGAAAAATCGGCCAAGACCTTCCGCGAATTCGAGGGCCGGCGCTGGTCGGTGCCGGGCGACTTCGCCACCGTCGAGGCCGACGGATCGCTCACCCTGCTCGGCCGCGGCTCGCAGGTGATCAACACCGGCGGCGAGAAGGTCTTCCCGGAGGAGGTCGAAGAGGCGCTGAAGCGGCACCCGTCGGTCCACGACGCGGTGGTGGTCGGCGTGCCCGACGAGCGTTTCGGCGAGCGCATCTGCGCGGTGGTTGAGCTCGCGCCCGGCGCGCCCGCGCCAACGCTGGAGCAACTCTCCAAGCACGTCCGCGCCCATCTGGCCGACTACAAGGCGCCGCGCGAGCTGGTGCTGGCGCCGGTCGCGCGCTCGCCCAACGGCAAGGTGGACTACAAGGCGGCCAAGGCGCTTGCCCTGGAGCGGCTGAAGATCACCGCTTGATGCTCTGCCCGTGTCCCCGCAGAGCACGCCTTTTCGGGCGAAGGGGCCCTATGATAGAGCGTGTCGGGTGAAGCCCGTATGCGCTCCCGATCACGGAATCTCCATGAACACATCCCCTCTCTGGCTGGCCGCGCTTGCAGCCGGCGCGCTGGTCTGCGCCGCTGAGCCGGCCGCCGCCCAGTCGAACAGCCCCGCCGCCCCCGCGCCGGCCGCGTCCGCACCCGCGGCCGTCGACGTCACCGCGCCCAAATACGGCGCCTGGGGCTATGACGAGAGTGGCCGTGACCTTTCCGCCAGTCCGGGGGCCGACTTTTTCCGTTACGCCAACGGCGCCTGGTACGACCAACAGGTGATCCCGGCCGACCGCACGCGGTTCGGCAATTTTGACAAGCTGGTCGTGCTGTCGGAGAGCCGCACCCGGCTGATCATCGAGCAGGCCGCGGCCGGCCAGCTGACCGACCCCGACGCGATGAGGGTGGGCGACGCCTACAAGGCCTTCATGGATGAGGCGCGGGTCGAACGGCTGGGCGCCCAGCCCCTGGCGCCCGATCTCGGGGTCATACGCGGTGAGCGCACACGCAAGGACATCGCCGCGGTCATGGGCCGGGTCGGCTTCCAGAGCGCCATCTTCGACATGTCCATCGACGCGGACGCCAAGGACCCCAATCGCTACACGGTCAATATCGACGTCGGCGGCCTCGGCCTGCCCGATCGCGACTATTACCTGAAACCCGAATTCGCCGATAAAAAGAAGGACTACCAGGCCTATGTCGCCGGCCTCCTGAAGGAGATCGGCTGGACCGACCCGGATGCGGCCGCCAAGGCCGTCGTCGAGTTCGAGACCAGGCTGGCCGAGGCGACCTGGCCAAGGGAGGACGAGCGCGACCCGCTCAAGACCTATAACCCCATGGCGGTTTCGGACTTGGCGACCTATGCGCCGGGCTTCGACTTCAAGGCCTTCCTGGCCAGCGCCGAACTGGGTTCGCTCAACCGGATCGTGCTCAACGCCAATACTGCCTTCCCGAAATTCACCGCCATCTATGCCGCGACGCCAGCCGAGACCTTGAAGGCCTGGCAGGCCTTCCACCTGGCCGATTCCGCCGCGCCCTATCTGTCGGACCGCTTCGTCCAGGCCCGCTTTGCTTTCCGCAACCACGACCTGGCCGGCCAGCCGGAGATCCAGCCACGCTGGAAACGCGGCGTCGGTTTCGTCAACCGCGCCCTGGGCGAGGCCGTCGGCCGCCTCTATGTGGCCCAGTATTTCACCCCGGACGCCAAGGCCAAGATGGACGCCCTGGTCGGCCACCTGAAGGAGGCGCTGAACGCGCGCCTGGAGCGGGTGGACTGGATGAGCGCGGAGACCCGGGCCAAGGCGGTGGAGAAGCTCTCCAAGTTCACCGTCAAGGTCGGCTATCCGGCGGAATGGCGCGACTATTCAGCGCTGGCGGTGCGGCCGGACGACCTCTATGGCGACGCCGAGCGGGCCGCGATCTTCGAATGGGAGCGGCACGTCAAGCGGATGAACAGACCGGTCGACAAGCTGGAGTGGGGCATGACCCCGCAGACAGTCAACGCCTATTACAACGCCAGCAACAACGAGATCGTCTTCCCGGCCGCCATCCTGTCGCCGCCCTTCTTCGATCCGGACGCCGATCCAGCTATCAACTATGGCGGCATTGGCGCGGTCATCGGCCACGAGATGACCCACGGCTTCGACGACGAAGGCCGCAAGTTCGACGGCGAGGGACGGCTGGCCGATTGGTGGAGCGCTGAAGACGCGCCCAAGTTCCAGGCCCGCACCGACCGGCTGGGCGCGCAGTATTCCAGCTTCGAGCCGGTGCCGGGCGCCCACATCAAGGGCGCGCTGACCATGGGCGAAAACATCGCCGATCTCGGTGGCATTCTGGTCGCGCTCGACGCCTACCATGCCTCGCTGCACGGCCAGCCGGCGCCGGTGATCGACGGCCTGACCGGCGACCAGCGCTTCTTCCTGGGCTTCGCGCAGATCTGGCGGGAGAAGATGCGCGACGACGCCCTGCGCGAGGACCTAGTCTCCGACCCGCACTCGCCGTCGCACTACAGGGTGGTCGGAACCCTGCGCAATGTCGACGCCTGGTACGCCGCCTTCGACGTCAAGCCCGGCGACCCGATGTACGTGGCGCCGGATCAGCGGGTCAGGATCTGGTGAGGGGTTGAAAAAGCAAGGCCCGCCACGGGGGAATCATCGCGGCGGGCCCTTAGCCTCTTGAAGGTAGCGGGCGTTTCCTCCCCGAAACGCCGAGTCGCGCGGGCTCTGATGGCCCGTGTCGTCTCTCGCTAGGGAAGGGAACGGCGTTTCAGCAATCTTGTCAATCTTTTGCACGGCATCGTGTTTCAAACGCGCAACACGGCCGGACGGTGGCGGCAAATTCGATCAAATCAGCCAGGCTTGCGTCAACTCCGCTCACCGAGACGCGTCGCCAGCCGGTCGCCGGCGGAGGACCGCGGCTCGAAGGCGAAGTCGGGGCGCACCACAGAGACCGGTCCGACCTTGGCGTGGGCCAGGGCGGCCGTCACCTCGAACAGGGTGTCGACCTCCGCCAGCAGCCCCTGGGCGCGGCGCGTGGCGCCCCGGGCGAGGAAGGGCTGAACGGCCTCCTCGGCGGTCTTGTCCTGTTCCGCCGGCCAGGAGACCAGGGCCGTGCGCCTGGCCCGGGCCCGCGCCTCCACGATGCTCATCAGCCGCCGCGCCGAGGCGAGCTGCTTGGGCGTCCACCGCGCGATGAGGCTGGCGCAGAGCTGCGCCTGGCTGCGCAGGATCAGGCCGTCCTCCAGCACCTTCAGCCCGTTGGCCTTCAGGGTCGCGCCGGTGGTGGTGATATCGACAATCAGCTCCGCCTGGCCGGCGGCCGGCGCGCCCTCGGTGGCGCCGCTGGACTCGACGATGCGATAGTCGACGACGCCGTGGCTGGCGAAAAAGGCTCTGGTCTGCACCATGTACTTGGTCGCGACCCGCATGCGCCGGCCGGTGCGGGCCAGAAAGGCGGCGGCGACTTCTTCCAGGTCGGCCATGGTCTCGACATCGACCCAGCTGGCCGGCGTCGCCGCCACCAGGTCGGCGCGGCCGAAACCCAGCGCGCGCAACAACAGGACGTGTCCGTCGAGCGTATCGCCGCGCTCGCGCAGCAGATCCTCGCCGCTGACGGCGAGGTGCAGTTCGCCGGTATCCAGGCCGGCGGCTATGTCGCTGGCGGACAGCAGCAGCACGCGCACGTCCGGCAGGCCGCTGATCGTCGCCAGATAGCCGCGCTCGCCGCCCTCGGCCTCGAGCTGCAGGCCGCAGTCGGCGAGCCAGGCCTCGGCCTGTTCCTTCAGCCGGCCCTTGGAGAAGAGGCCGAAGGTCAGTGGGGCGTCGCTCATGACGCCCTCCCGGCTTGCGCCCAGGCCCGGCCGGGCCGCACCGCGCAGCCGACGGCACCACGCGCCGCGCCGCCCAGATGAGCCGGCAGGGAATCGTAGCGCCCGCCGCCGGCGACCGGCGCCTCGTCGCTCAGGGCCGGACTGCGCACCTCGAACAGGAAGCCGTCATAATAGCTGAAGGCCCGGCCAAAACTGGCGTGGAAGATCAGCCGGTCCTCCGGCGCGCCGTGGCCGATAATGGCGTCAAGCCGCCGATCCCAGGCTTCGAGATCGGCCTCCAGGTCCAGTCCTCCGGCGCGGACGAGGCCGGCGGCGGCGTCGAGCATGGCCCTGGGCGGGCCCGACAGGTCGATGAAGTCGCGGATCAGCCTAGCCTCGGCGGGGCTGAGCCGCGGCGCGCGGGCGGCCTCGCCGCGCTGCACCAGGCGATGAGCGATTTCGCCCGCCGAGCGTCCGCCCACCGGCTGGATGCCGGCGATCGACCACAGATCCTGCAGCACCGCGGTGGCGTCGGCTTCCGGCAGGCCGGCGAGCAGTTCGGCGATGCGATCGCCTTGGCGGGCGGAGGGTTCGGCGGCCTGGGCGCGGGTAAGTTCGCCGGCCAGCGCGCCCGGCCGCGCGAAGGCGCGCTTCAGCCGCGCGGCCAGGGCGGGCGCTAGACCGATCGCGTCTATGAAGGCTGAAAACAGCGCCACGTCCCCCAGGATCAGGACCAGGTCGTCGCGTCCGCCGGCCGCGGCCGCGCGCCAGGCCAGGCCTGCGACCTCGGCGTCGGCCTCGGGGCCGCTGTCGCCGCCGAAGACCTCGATCCCGATCTGCAGGAATTCCTCGGCGCGGTCCGAGCCGCGCGGCGCGACGCGGAAGGCCTTGCCCTCGTAGAGATAGCGGCCGTCGCCTCGGCCCTCGGCGATGTGGGCGCGGGCGATGGGGATGGTGAAGTCGGGCCTGAGGCAGGCGTCCTCGCCGTCGCCCTGCACCAGGAAGAGCCGCCCGCGCATGGTCTCGCCGGCCAGGTCGAGCATCAGGCCAAGCGGCAACATCACCGGCGCGTCGACAAAGGGCGCGCCGAGCAGGGCGAAGGGCGCGCGGATCGCGGCCAGCACCTGGGCTGGAACGGGCGGTTCGAGCCTCATCGGGCGGCCTCCAGGATGCGCTGGATGGTCGCCACCAGCTCATCGCGGCGTACGGTAACCTGGCCCGGGCGCTCGCCCCGCCAGCTTTGATTGTCGCTGACGCCGGCGGCCAGCACACGGCCGAGATCGAGGTCCTTGATGGTCACCTGGCCCGCCGCGCGCTCGTCGCCGCCGACGATGACGGCGGCCGGCGAAAGCCTGCGGTCCGCGTAGCGCATCTGCGCCTTCATGCCCGACTGGCCGAGATAGACCTCGGCCGCGACGCCGGCGGCGCGCAGTTCGGCGGCCATGGCGAAATAGTCGGCCATGCCCTCGGCGTCGAAGGCGATGATCACCACCGGCCCGCGCGCGCGGAAAGCCTCGGCGCGCCCGGCAGCCTTCAGCGCCGCGGCCAGCCGCGAGACGCCAAAGGAAAAGCCGGTCGCCGGCACCGGCTGGCCGGTGAACCGCGCCACCAGATCGTCATAGCGGCCGCCGCCGCCGACGGAACCGAAACGGACCTTCTGGCCGCGCTCGTCGAGTGTTTCGGCCAGCAGCTCGGCTTCGAAGACCGCGCCGGTATAATATTCCAGCCCGCGAACCACCGACGGCTCGAACACCGCATGATCCTCGCTGACGCCGAGGCCGGCGAGGGCGGCGGCGATCTTCGACAGCTCTTCCACCCCCTCGTCGCCCTCTGTCGAGCCGCCAATGACGTTGGACAGCCGGTCGAGCGTGGCCGAGCGGCCCGCGCCGCCGGCCTCGACAAAGGCGATGACCGCGTCGATGGCGGCGGTGGTGAGGCCCGCGCCCCTGGTGAAGGCGCCCGACTCGTCCTTGCGGCCGGCGCCGAGCAGCAGGCGCACGCCATCGACCCCCAGCCGGTCCAGCTTGTCCACCGCGCGCAGCACGCCAAGCTTCTGCGCCGGATCATCCGCGCCGGCCGAGGTCAGGAGGCCGTTGAGCAGTTTGCGGCTGTTGATCTTCAGCACGTAGTCGGCCGCCGGCAGCCCCGCCGCGGCGAAGCCCTCGACCGCCATGGCGATGATCTCGGCGTCGGCCTCGGGGCGGGCCGAACCCACCGTGTCGGCGTCGCACTGGATGAATTCCCGATCGCGACCGGGGCCGGGCTTTTCGTTGCGCCAGACACTGCCGATCGCGTAGCGGCGGAAGGGCTTGGGCAGGGTCTCCCAGTTCTGCGCCACGAAGCGGGCCAGCGGCGCGGTCAGGTCGTAGCGCAGCGCCATCCACTGCTCGTCGTCGTCCTGCAGGGCAAAAACCCCCTCGTTGGGACGGTCGGCGTCGGGAAGGAACTTGCCGAGCGTGTCGGCATATTCGAAACCGCCGGTGGCCAGAGGCTCGAACCCGTAGCGCTCATAGACGGCCGAGACGGCATCGACGATGCGCCGCTCGGCGGCGAGGTCGTCGGCTCGCTTGTCGAGGAAGCCCTTCGGAGCGCGGGCTTGGGGTCGGAAGGCCTCGGTCATGGGCGGCGCATAAAGGATCGTGCGGGGCCGGGCAAGGAACGCCGGCGCTCGATCAGGTGCGGTAGCGGCTCGTTTACCCCGACTTGATAAGGCTTGGCGCAACGGATTGCCCGTCCGAAAGCCCGAGGACCACGCTCATGTCATGCGATGTCGCGCTCGCCGCCTTTCTCGTCTTCGCCCAGGCCGGTCCGGCCGCCGCCGCGCCGCCGCCGATGGTTGCGGTCGCCGATGCCGCGCCGGCCTCGGTGGCGAGCGAGCCGCTGTTCACCGACATCGTCGGGCGCGCCGGGTCGCTGAAGAGCCAGGTCGACGCCTATCGCAAGAGCCTGGCGGGCGTTTCCGAGGCCATCACGCTTCCGCAGTTCGGTCAGTTCAGCGAAGCGATCACCGAACTTTCCCTGCTCGATGAGAAGGGACACGGCGTTCTGGTGGCGCGGGGCTCGAAGGACGACCTGAAATGCATCCTGCACGGCATTTCCCAGGACCTGCCGAACAAGCTGGCGGCGGTGGTTGCGGCCAAGACCGGCCACGACCAGGACACCGCGCTGCGCGACATGTCCTATCTGCTGAACGACAATGTCGAGGTGATCACCGCTCCGCCGCAACCGGCGGCCTAAGAGGCGGTCGCCTTCTGGGCGGCATCGACCACCAGGCCTTCGGTGAGGATCTGCGGCAGCACCTCGGGCTCGCCGCCATTGGCGGGATACATCAGATAGAGCGGCACGCCGGCCCGGCCATGTTCGGCCAGGGCCTGTTCGATCATGGTGTTGCGGTCGGTCCAGTCGCCGACCAGATAGACCACGCCGGCTTTGGCGAAGGCGTCGGCGGTCTTGGCCCCCGACAGCGCCACGCGATCGTTGACCTGGCAGGTGACGCACCAGGCGGCGGTGAAGTTGACGAAGACCGGCCGGTGCTCGGCGCGTAGCTCTCCCAGCCGGTCGGGCGAGAAGGGCTGTGAGACGAGCGCCGCCGGGGTTGGCGCGGCGGGCCAGAAGGCCGCGCTCAAGGCCAGCGCGATAGCGATGCCGGACGCGGCCAGCGCCGGGGCCGAGCGTGCACCCGAGATGCGGGCGCGCTGGCCGGCGCCATAGAGCCAGGCGGCCAGACCGGTGAGCACGGCGGCGGCGAACAGGCTGGCCAGGCGGCCCGAGCCGGCGCTCTGGGCATAGACCCAGGCCAGCCAGGCGGCGGTGGCGTACATCGGAAAGGCCAGGGCCTTCTTCAGCCCCTCCATCCAGGGCCCCGGACGCGGCATACGGCTGAGCAGGGCCGGCGCGAAGGCCAGCACCACGAAGGGCGCCGCCATGCCCAGCGCCAGCGCCAGGAAGACGCCGAGCGCGATGGCGGGGCCCTGGGTCAGGGCGAACCCGACCGCCGCGCCCATGAAGGGCGCGGTGCAGGGCGCGGCGATCGCGACCGCCAGCACGCCGGTAAGGGCCGCGCCGAGCACGCCCCCGCGCTCGGCCGGCTCGGCCTGGCCGGCGGCGGCCTGCAGGCTCGTCCCGGCTTCGAAGACGCCCGAGAGGTTGAGGGCGACGAGCAGCATGACCAGGGTCAGCCCGGCGACGATGGCGGGCGATTGCAGCTGAAAGCCCCAGCCCACCGCCTCGCCGGCCGCGCGCGCCGCGATGAGTGCTCCGGCTAGCGCCAGGAAGGTGGCCACGACGCCGCCCAGATAGGCCAGGCCCTGGATGCGGGCGGCGTTGGGCTGGTGGGCATGGCGCGCCAGCGAGGCCGCCTTCATGGCCAGCACCGGGAAGACGCAGGGCATCAGGTTGAGGATCAGCCCGCCGACAAAGGTCAGCCCCATGGCGATGGTCAGCTGGCCAAGGCTGGCCGGCGCCCCCGTCGGGCCCGGTGGCGGTCCGAGCCCGGAGGCGCCCGGCAGCGGCGGTCCTGGCGACGCCGTCACCTCGAAGACGCGAGAACCGAGGGCCAGAACGCCGGTCAGCGTCGCCGGCGGCTTGCCGGTCTTGAAGGCCGAGCCGGGCGCGAGCGACAAGGTGAGGCCGTTGGGGCCGCGCTCGATGATCTGGGGCGCCGCCGCGTCGATGGCCTCGCCGTCATAAGGATAGAAATAGGCGCCCGCGAAATCCGCGCCCTTCAACGGCGCGCCAGCGATGCTCAGCTTCACCGTCGTGGCGCTGGGCGTCATGGCCGCCTTCAGGGCCGGCGAAGCCCACGGGGCGGCGGTGAGGGCGGCGGTGATCCGCGGGGCCCAGTGCGGCTCATCCGGCGGGCCGGCTGAAACCACCGGCAGATCGAGGGTCAGCTGGGCGTCTTCGGGAACGCAGACGTCCTGGCAGACCAGGAAGGCCGCGTGCGCCTTCAAGGTCACGGTCTGGCCGGGTTTTGCGTCCGCCGGGGCGGTCAGCGTCACCGGCAGCAGCACAGAGCCGGTATAGCCGTAGTCCATCAGCGGACCGATTTTCAGCTGTTGCGGCGCCGGCCAGACGATCTCGCCCGCCTTCCAGCCGGCCGGCAGGGTCCAGTCCAGGGTGGTCGCCTGGCCGGAATCGCCGGGATTACGCCAATAGGTGTGCCAGCCGGCGTCGATCTGCTGGCGCAGCGCCACATGGATGGTCCCGCCCGGCGCGATGGCCGTGTGGTCGGCGACGATCTCGGCGGTGAGATGACCCGCGCGCACCGGCGCGGCGCGCGCCAAGGCGGGCGCGGCCAGGGCCAGACAAAGGGCGGCCAGGGCCCGCGCGCCGATCGACAGGAGTGTTCCGTTCACCATGCGAGAGCTATAGGTCCGTCTCCAAACCGACAAGCCGCAAGGAAAACCCATTGCCCGCCCATTTCGAAGACATCGAGGTCGGCCAGGTGGTCGCGCTGGGCTCCATGCCGCTCAGCGAGACTATGATGGAGAGCTTTAACGCCACCTTCGCCCGCGACCGCGACCTGAGCGAAGGCGCCTGCGAGGCCCTGGTCTATACCGTCTGGTCCAGCCTGGACGCCGCCGCCTCGGCCGACTGGCCGCAGACCAAGCGGCTGGCGGTCGATGCGCTGCGCTGGGGGCGTATCCCGCCGGCCGGCGACACCCTGCGCGGGCGGATGACGGTGATGGGCAAGGATCCGGTTGGCGCCGGCAAGGGCATTGTCTTCGCCCAGCACGACCTGCTCGACCAGGCCGGCCGGCTGGTCTTTTCCTGCCTTACCCGCAGCCTGTTCGCCTGCCGCGAACTCTGAGAACAGGGCTAGGCCATCGTCTCGCCGCGGCGGGCGAGCGACTCGGCGACCAGCTTGTCCCAGCCGAACAGTGAGATCAGGTGGGCGTAGATCTGGCCAAGCGCCCCATTGTCGCGCAGCTCGACCAGCTTGTCCGTCGGCAGCGCCCTCAGCCGCTCTTCCGACACGCCGAAGAACTCCGCCACCAGCTGCGGCTCGCCGGGCTCGCCGGTGGGCGTGCGCGGGGTGAAGGTGGTCTGGCGGGTCTCGAACAGGTCGAGGTCGATGAGCATCTTGACGAACAGGTCGGTCTGGCGCCGGTCGGCGTCGAACTGGCCGCAGAAGTCGATGCAGCTCTTGGTGAATTCAGTGGGCTGGCCGTTCTCGAACAGTGGCACGTCGCCGCCGCCTTCGATCCAGAGCGAAGAGCTGCGATCGATGCAGACCACCATCTTCTGCGCCGGCTCGTCGAGCGCGCCGACGAAGGGATAGCGGCGGATGAAGGCGGGAATATAGGCGCCTGGCCGATAGGCGCCGTCGTCGGCGACGAACAGGTTTTCGCCGGCGTTGACGCCGACCACGGCCAGCGGCGCGTGGGCCTCGCCGGCGAAGATGATCGGATAGTTGACCGCGGCCGGACCGAACTCGCCAACATGCAGCGGCACGAAATGCTGCTTGGCGACGAAGCCGAACGGCTTGTCGGACTTGAGCAGGCCGAGATTGGCGTGACGCTTGGCGTCCAGCGGCTCGGGCCGCTCGTACAACAGCACATTGCCGGTGACGGGATTGGGTTGGGTGTCGTTAGCGGCCATGCAGCACCGAATATCTGGCGTCAGGGCGCGGGGCCCAAGGTCGGCGGCTTCTAGCGGATCGGCTTGCAACGGGCAATGCGGCGCGATTGACGGCTTGCGCGAGCCCGCCTCCTTCGCCTTCAATGCGGAAAACCAGGAAGGACGCCCCCATGCCCATCGACTATCCGCAAGTGCTCGAGCGCCGAACCGAAGGCGAAGGCGCCTGGACCAACCAGGAAACCATCCTCTACGCGCTAGGCGTCGGCATGGGCGCCGATCCGATGGACGAGAAGGAGCTGGCCTTCGTGTTCGAGAAGGACCTGAAGGCGCTGCCGACCTTCGCCTCGGTCATCCGCGCGCGGCCGACCAGCTCGACCGGCCCCGAGGCGCGCATGCAGCTCAATCCCGTGCTCATCGTCGACGGCGAGCGCAACATCACCTTCCACAAACCGATCCCCGCCGCCGCCAAGGTGAAGAGCAAGGGCCGCGTGCTCGGCGTCTTCGACAAGGGCAAGGACAAGGGCGCCGTTGTGGTCAACGAGACGATCATCACCGACGAGGCCGGTGATCCCATCGCCACCATCCACGCCTCCCTCTTCGCCCGCGGCGACGGCGGGTTCGGCGGTCCCTCCGAGGGCCAGCCGGAGCCGCACGCCGTGCCGACGCGAGCGCCGGACCGCTCGATCGATATCGTGACCCGCCCGGACCAGGCGCTGATCTACCGGCTGTCCGGCGACTTCAATCCGCTGCACGCCGACCCGGACTTCGCCCGCCGCGCCGGCTTTCCGCGGCCCATCCTGCACGGGCTCTGCACCTATGGCATCACCTGCCGCGCGGTGCTGCAGACCTATGCCGATTACGATGCGGCGGCGATCAAGAGCCATGCGGCGCGGTTCTCCTCGCCGGTCTTCCCGGGCGAGACCATCACGGTGGATCTGTGGAAGGACGGCCCGGTGATCTCGTTCGAGGCGCGCATCCAGGCGCGCAACGTCACCTGCATCAAGAACGGCAAGACGGTCCTGGGCTAGGACGCGTCACGAAGCTGTCGCCGAGCCGCCTTAGTCGTCGCCGTTTTCGGAGCTGATCGCATGGTCCGCCGCTTCCTGCCGCCGCTCGTCGCGGCGGGCCTGATCTTCGCGTCCCTCGCGCTTGCCCAGTCGGCAGAGCCCGTCGGCTATCTGACCGCCGATACGACCCCGCAGACCCTGCGCATCCTGCCCGCCCCGCCGCCGCCGGGTTCGGGGCGAGAGGCGGACGACGAGGCGATCTTCGCCAAGACCCGGACGTTGAAAGGTGATCCGCGTTGGTCGCTGGCGACCTTGGACGCCGACCTGACCCCACGCGCCGGCATGTTCGCCTGTGCGATCGGGGTGAGGCTTGACGCGACCAATGCGCCGACGCTCGATCGGATGCTGCATCGCATGGGTTACGACGCTCGCGCCGTCGTCGATCCGCCCAAGGACAGCTTCAATCGGCCGAGGCCCTATGTCGGGGCCTCTGGCGATCCCCCCATCTGCGTGCCGAAGACCGACAGCCTGGCCAAGAGCGCCGCCTACCCGTCCGGCCACGCCACGGTGAGCTGGGCCTGGGGGCTGATCCTGGCCGAGCTCGCGCCGGACCGTTCGACCGAGATCCTGATGCGGGCGCGCGAGATCGGCGAAAGCCGCATCGTCTGCGGCGTCCATTACCTGAGCGATGTCGAGGAAGGCCGCACCAATGGCTCGATCCTGGTCGCGGCCCTGCATTCCAGCCCCGAATTCCGCGCCGACATGGAAAGGGCCCGCGCCGAGGTGGCGGCCGCCCGCCAAACCCCGCACGTCGGTCCCGGCGACTGTCTTGACACCGACCAGGCGGCCCAGCACCCGCCCTATTGAGGCATCCTCCTCCCGCAAGGGGAGAAGGGCCGCGTTCAAATGATCCAGCTACGCCGGCCTTGTGGCCGCATAGACCCAATGGCGGCGAAGCGGGTCGCCTTCCGGCAGGTTCGGGTGGTCGAAGTCCCGGGACGGATCGCGCGTGAGGCCGGCGCGGGCCATGACCGCCTGTGAGCGCCGGTTGGTGTCGGCGGTGAAGGCGATGATCTCTTCGAACTTCAGCCGATCGAATCCGTCGAGCACGGCGGCACGCGCCGCCTCGGCGGCGTAGCCAAAGCCCCACGCCGCGCGCGCCAGGCCCCAGCCGGCCTCGATCCCGGTCACGGGCAGGGTTTCGTGGACTGGCGCTAGGCCGCAATAGCCCAGAAAGGCGCCGTCTGCGGTCCGCTCGATGGCCCAGCGGGTGTACCCGCGCTCATCGAACCCACTGGCGAACCGCTCGAACCGCTGGTTGGCCGCGTCAGGCGTAGGGACGCCGCCCAGCCAGCTCATCACCTCCGGGTCGGCGGTCACAGCCAGGAAGGGCTCGCGGTCCGCCTCAGTCCACGGGCGCAGGACCAGGCGTTCGGTGTCGATCATGCCGGTCGGGGCTCGGTGAGGGCGCCATAGAGGTCGGGGCGGCGGTCGCGGAAGAAGCCCCAGGCGGCGCGGTGGCGGGCCATGAAGTCCAGGTCGAAACTGGCGACGGCGAAGCCCTCGTCGTCGGGACCCAGGTCGGCGACCAGGTCGCCGCGATGGTCACAGATGAAGCTCGAGCCATAGAAGCGCTGGCCGCCGCCCGGATAGTCGTTCCAGGGCTCGAACCCGGTGCGGTTGGCGCCGGCGACCGGGATGATGTTGGAGACCGCATGCCCCTGCATGGCGCGCCGCCAGGGCAGGGCGGTGTCGAGGCTGGGATCGTGCGGCTCCGAGCCGATCGCGGTCGGGTAGAGCAGGGCCTCGGCGCCCATCAGGGTCATGGCGCGGGCGGCTTCCGGGTACCACTGGTCCCAGCAGATGCCGACGCCCAGGCGGCCATGGCGCGTGTCCCAGACGCGGAAGCCGGTGTCGCCGGGACGAAAATAGTATTTCTCCTGATAGCCCGGTCCGTCCGGGATGTGGCTCTTGCGATAGAGGCCGAGCAGCGAGCCGTCGGCGTCGATCATCACCAGGCTGTTGAAATAGTGCGGCCCTTCGCGCTCGAAGATCGAGACCGGAATGACCACGCCCAGCTCCGCCGCCAGCGGGGCCAGCGCGGTGACGCACGGGTGAGTGCGCCAGGGATGGGCCTGGGCGAACCAGCGCTCCTCCTGCCGTACGCAGAAATAGGGCCCCTGGAACAGTTCCGGCGGCAGGATGACCTGGGCGCCAGCGGCGGCGGCTTCGCGGATGAGGTCGGCCGTGCGGGCGATATTGGCGGCCAGGTCGTCGCCATAGGCGCTCTGCAGCACGCCGAGGCTCAAGGTCCGGTTCATGCCGGCTCCTCGCGGCTGATACAGTGGAAGGAGCCGCCGCCGCTGAGCAACGCGCGGGAGGGCAACCCGATCACAGTCCGCTCCGGAAAGAGGCTCTGCAGGGTGTCCAGTGCGAAGGCGGCGGCGCGGGTCTCGTAGACCGGGGCGATCACCGCGCCGTTGGCGATGATGAAGTTCATGTGCGAGGCCGGCAACACCGTGCCGTCCTCGTCCTCGATCCGGCCGGGCGAGGCGATGCGGGCCACGGTCAGGGCCGAGCCGCGCGCGCCGCGCATGGTGGCCAGCCGGCGCGCGGCGTCGTCATAGACCTCCGCATTGGGGTCGCTATGCCCCCAGGCCACCGGGCAGGCCACCACGCCGGGCGCCACGAAGCGAGCCAGATTGTCGACATGGCCGTCGGTGTGGTCGTTGGCCAGGCCGTCGCCCAGCCAGAGCACGGCGCGCGCGCCAAGATTGGCGGTCAGCGCGGCTTCCGCCTCCGCCTCGCTCCAGTCGGCATTGCGGTTGGGGTTGAGCAGGCACTGGCGGGTGGTCAGCACGGTGCCGAAACCGTCGTGGTCCAGCGCGCCGCCTTCGATCACGCAGGGCGCGGTGTACAAGGGCGCGCCGGCGGCGGCGGCGATCTGCTCGGCGACGATCTCGTCGCCGTCCAGCAAATACTTGCCGCCCCAGCCGTTGAAACGGAAGGCCTGGGCGGTGAACAGGCCGTCGCGGTCGAGGAAGATCGGCCCGGTGTCGCGCAGCCAGACGTCGCCAAAGAGGCCGCGGACGATCTCGATCCCGGCGGCGTCCTCAAGCAGGGCGCGGGCGGCGGCCTCCGCCGCGTCGCCGCGCACCATCAGCCTGACCCGCTCCTTGCCTGGCCCGGCCAGGGCGCGCGCCAGGGCGGCGGTCTCGGCCTGGGCGGCGACGAGGTTCTCCTCCCACAGCTCCGCATGGCTCGGAAAGCCCAGCCACATCGCCCGATGCGGCGACCACTCTGCGGGAACGGGCGCGATCATGGTGACGCCTAATAGACCAAGCCGCCGGCGTGAAAAGGGTCCTAGCGCAGCGCCAGGGGCCCCCAGATGCGCTTCAGGACACCGTCCTTGCCGCAGCCGGTGCGGTAGGCGGCGTAGGCGAAGACGTTCTTGTCGGAATAGTGCTGGTGATAGTCCTCAGCCGGCCAGAACACCACGGCGTCGCGGATGGGGGTGACGATCCTGCCCTTCAGCGGCCCCTGTTCCAGCGCGGCCTTGGAGGCCTCGGCGATGCGGCGCTGGTCGGGAGAACTGACGAAGATGGCGCTGTGATAGGAGGACCCCCGGTCGCAAAAGGCGCCGCCTTGATCGGTCGGGTCGATCACGTGCCAGTAGCGCTGCACCAGGGCGGCATAGCTGATCCTGGCCGGATCGAAGGTGATCTTGATCGATTCCAGATGGCCGGTGGTCTCGGTGGAGACATCCTCATAGGTGGGATGGGCCACGTGACCGCCAGTGTAGCCGACCAGTGTGTCGACCACGCCGGGGATGTGCTCCATGTCGTGCTGCATGGACCAGAAGCAGCCGCCGGCGAAGATGGCGGTCTGGGCGGGCGCCGCGAAGGCTGGCGCGGCGAACGCGAGCGCGAAAGCGGCGGCGAGAGCGACGATGCGTTTCATCCGTCAATAGTGGGCGGCGCGGGTGGCCGGTTCAAGGCGAAGGCTTGCATCCCGCCGCCGCCCGGCCTTTAAGGCCCGCCATGGTTCAAGGACTTTATCCACTGGCGCGCGAGGCGAAGTCCTGGCCATTCGAGCAGGCCCGTCTGCTGATCGGGCGGATTCTGCGCCTGCGCCTGACCCAGGCTGAGCGCGACCTGGCCGCGACCCTGATCGAAGCCGGCAAGGCCGACGAGGCGGCCGCGACCTTCGCCGCCTTGCGCAAGCCGGTTGTGTTCGAATGCGGCTACGGCCCCTCAGGCCCGCCGCACCTGGGCACCTTCGGCGAGGTGGCGCGGCCGGCCATGGTGCGCCAGGCCTTTCGCGCGCTCACCGACGACGCCATCCCGACCCGGCTGATCTGCGTCTCCGACGACATGGACGGCCTGCGCCGCATCGCCCCCAACCTGCCCAACCAGGCGATGCTGCACGAAGACCTCGGCAAGCCGCTCACCGTGGTGCGCGATCCCTTCGGCGAGCACGACAGTTTCGGCGCGCATAACAACGCCCGCCTGCGCGCCTTTCTCGACGAGGCCGGCTTCGACTACGAGTTCGTCTCGGCCACCGAGGCCTATCGCTCCGGCCGCTACGACAAGACGCTTTTGACCGCACTGGCCCGCTTCGACGACATCCAGGCCATCATGCTGCCGACGCTGGGGCCGGAGCGGCGGGCGACCTATTCGCCCTTCCTGCCTATCAGCCCGACCACCGGCCGCGTGCTCGAGGTTCCGATGCTCGAAACCCACCCCGAGCGTGGGACCATCGTCTTTGCCGAGGAGGACGGAAGCCGGGTGGAGATCCCGGTCACCGGCGGCGCGGTCAAGATGCAGTGGCGGCCCGACTGGGCGCTGCGCTGGACCGCGCTGGAGGTCGATTTCGAGATGTCCGGCAAGGACCTGATCGACTCGGTCAAGGTCTCCAACAAGATCTGCCGCGTGCTCGGCGGCGAGCCGCCTGACGGGTTCAATTTCGAACACTTCCTGGATGAGAACGGCCAGCGCATCTCCAAGTCCAAGGGCAACGGCCTGACCATGGAGGACTGGCTGCGCTACGGGACGCCCGAGAGCCTGGCCTACTACATGTTCCAGTCGCCGCGTTCGGCCAAGCGGCTCTATTTCGACGTCATCCCGCGCGCCACGGACGAATATCTGCAGCAGCTCGATGCCTATAATCGCCGGGAAAATTCGAGCAATCCGCTCGACAACCCGGCCTGGTTCGTCCACCGCGGCCAGCCGCCCGAGCGCGGCTCGCCGGTGTCGTTCAGCCTGCTGCTCACCCTGGTCGAGGCCGCCAACGCCTCGGACAAGGCCATCCTCTGGGGCTTTTTGAGCCGCCACCTGCCGGGCGCCTCGCCGGTCACCGAGCCCCTGCTCGACCGGCTGTGCGGCTACGCCATCAACTATTACGAGGACTTCGTTCGCCCGGCGAAGACGTTCCGGCCGCCGACCGACCGCGAACGCGCGGCCTTCACCGACCTTTTGACCCGGCTCAAGGCCCTGCCGCACGATTGCGAGTCCGGTGAACTCATCCAGAACGAGGTCTATGCGGCGGGCAAGGCGGCGCAGTACGAGCCTTTGCGCGACTGGTTCTCCGCCCTCTACGAGGTGCTGCTCGGCCAGAGCCAGGGACCTCGCTTCGGCTCCTTCGCCGCTATCTTCGGACTGGAGCGCACCATCGGCCTGATCGAGCGGGCGCTGGCCGGCGAGGATCTGGCCGAAAGCTAACTGAGCAGTGATCAGTTAAGCTTGACGTTAACGTAAGCGTGACCTAGCAATGATCGGGCAACGGAGGCGAAACCATGCCCGACCTGAGGCGCCCTGAGCGCACCTACACCATCCGCCAGTTGTGTATCGAATTCAAAGTGACGCCGCGGGCGCTGCGTTTCTATGAGGACAAGGGGCTGCTCTCGCCGGCGCGCGAGGGGCTGAACCGGGTCTACAACTATCGCGACCGCGCCCGCCTGACCCTGATCCTGCAAGGCAAGCGGGTTGGCCTGAGCCTGTCCGACATCCGCGAGATCCTCGAACTCTACTCGCCGGACGACGGCGGCGCGGCCCAGGCGGCCAAGTCGCTGCGCAAGTTCCGCGACCAGATCGTGGCGCTCGAGGCCAAGCGCGAGGACATCGACCACGCGCTGGAAAGCCTGCGCGAAGGCTGCGCGGCGATGGAGGCGCGACTGGCCCAGACCCGTCCGGATCTCTTGCCCCAGGCGACGGAAGCCGTTGAGACGCCGCGCCAGCGCCTGGACGCCGTGCACGAATTCGCCAAATAGTCCTAAGCTTCGGACTTTAAGCCACACGGTTGACCGCCATGAGCTACCGCGCCCCCGTTCGCGACCAGATGTTCGTGCTCCGGGAGGTGCTGGAGCTCGACCGCTACAGCAATCTGCCGGGCTTCGCCGACGCCTCGCTGGATACGGTCGAGCAGATCCTGACCGAGTCGGCGCGCTTCTGCGAAGAGGTGCTGGCCCCGCTCAACAGGGTGGGCGACACCGAGGGCTGCCACTGGTCCGGCGACTTCAGCGTCACCACGCCCAAAGGCTTCAAGGACGCCTATGCGACCATGGTCGCGGCCGGATGGCCGGCGCTGGGCTCGGCCACCGAGTTCGGCGGCCAGGGCCTGCCGCGGGTGGTCAACCTGGCCTATTCCGAGATGTCCTCGGCGGCCAACATGGCCTTTTCCATGTATCCCGGCCTGACCCACGGGGCCTATTCCGCCATCGTCGAAGGCGGCTCGCCCGAGCAGAAGGCCACCTACCTGCCCAAGCTGGCGAGCGGCCAGTGGGGCGGGACCATGAACCTGACCGAACCCCAGTGCGGCACCGATCTTGGCCTCCTTCGCAGCAAGGCCACACCACAGGCCGACGGCTCCTATCGCATCACCGGCGAGAAGATCTGGATCTCCGGCGGCGAGCACGATCTGGCGGAAAACATCGTCCACCTGGTGCTGGCCCGCATCGAGGGCGCGCCGGCCGGAGTGCGCGGCATCTCGCTGTTCATCACGCCCAAGTTCCTGCCCTCGGCCGACGGCGGGGTCGGCCCGCGCAATGAGGGCGTCAAGTGCGTCGGCCTTGAAGAGAAGATGGGCATCCACGGCAACGCCACCTGCTTCATGTCCTATGAGGACGCCCAGGGCTGGCTGATCGGCGAGGAGAATGCCGGCCTGCGTCTGATGTTCGTGATGATGAACGAGGCCCGGCTGGGCGTCGGCCTGCAGGGCCTGGCCCAGGGCGAGGCGGCCTATCAGGCGGCCTGCGACTTCGCGCGCGAGCGGCTGCAGGGCCGCGCGCTCTCCGGCCCGAAGAACCCCGACGGGCCGGCCGATCCGATCATCGTGCATCCGGACATCCGCCGCATGCTGATGGATAGCCGCGCCATCCTCGAGGGCGGCCGCGCCTTCCTGCTCTGGACCGGGCTGCAGGGCGACCTGATGCACGAGAGCCCGGACGAGGCGGTGCGCCAGCGGGCGTCCGACTATATGGGCCTGATGACCCCGGTGACGAAGGGCTTCCTGACCGACAAGGGCTTCAAGATCTGTTCCGACGCCATGCAGGTGCACGGCGGCTCGGGCTTTACCGAGCACTTCCCGGCCAGCCAGTATCTGCGCGATGTACGCATCAGCATGATTTACGAGGGCACGAACGGCATCCAGGCGCTGGACCTGGTCGGCCGCAAGCTGGCCGCCAACGGCGGCCGCGCGGTGTTCGGCTTCTTTGGCGAGATCGACGCCTTCGCCGCCGCGCACGCGGGCGATGACGGCCTGGCTCCCTTCGTCGAGGGCCTGGCGGGGGTGAAGGCGCAGCTGCAGGAGGCCACCACCTGGCTGATGCAGAACGGCCTGCAGAACCCGGAAGAGGCGGGCGCCGCCTCGACCGACTATCTGCACCTCTTCGGCCTGACGGCGTTGGCCTATATGTGGGCGCTGATGGCCAAGGCGGCGTTGCCTAAGGCCGCTGACCCCGACCCCTTCTACGCTGACAAGCTGACCACCGGCCGCTACTTCCTCGACCGCATCCTGCCCGACAGCGCCAGCCACCTGGCCAAGCTGAAGGCGGGCGCGAAGAGCATGATGGCGCTGAAGGCGGAGGCCTTTTAGCGCCTCCCCAACAACATCCGTCATCCCCCGTTGGAGCCGCGAAGCGGCGGAATGCGGGGGACCCATGAACACCTGATCCAAGACGGTGATCATGGTTGGCCCGAACAAGTCGGGCCATGACGGAAAAGTGGGTAAGGCTAGGTCGCGAGCAGCTTGGCTAGCCGCCGCTCAAGCGCTTCGGCGTCCTTCAGGTCGCATTCCCACACCACCTCGACCCGCCATCCGAGCGCTTCCAGCTTGGCGCGGGTTTCGATGTCGCGGGCGCGGTTGCGGGCGATCTTGGTGGTCCAGTAGTCGCGGTTGGCTTTCGGCACGCGG
Organism: uncultured Caulobacteraceae bacterium; assembly: GCA_937890965.1. Classification (GTDB taxonomy): domain Bacteria; phylum Pseudomonadota; class Alphaproteobacteria; order Caulobacterales; family Caulobacteraceae; genus Poindextera. The sequence continues at coordinate 25,529 of CALAEG010000408.1, forward strand.
GCGCCTCGAACGCAGTCATGGCCGTGCCAGAAGCAGCCGTGAACGAAGACGGCGAGCTTGCGGCCGGGCATGACGATGTCCGGTCGGCCGGGCAGATCGCGTCGGTCGAGCCGGTAGCGCGCGCCCAGCCGCCACAACAGGCGGCGAACGACCAGTTCCGGCCCGGTGTCGCGCGCCTTGACCCGCGCCATCACCGCCGAGCGTTTTTCGGCGGTAAAGACGTCGGTCATCAGAGCCCGTCGAACAGGGCCGTCGACAGGTAGCGCTCGGCGAAGCTCGGGATGATGGTGACGATCAGCTTGCCGGCATAGGCGTCTTCCGAGGCCAGGCGGAAGGCGGCGGAGAGCGCCGCGCCGGAGGAAATCCCGCCGGGCAGGCCCTCGATTCGGGCGGCCTTGCGCGCCATCTCGAAGGCCTCGTCGTTGGAGACGGTCATCACCCGGTCGATGACGCCGCGATCGAGCACGCCTGGTACGAAGCCCGCGCCGATCCCCTGGATCTTGTGCGGTCCGGCCGGGCCGCCGGACAGCACCGCCGAGCCCTCCGGCTCCAGCGCGATCATCTGCACCGAGGGCTTCTTGGCCTTCAGCACGTGGCCGACGCCGGTGATGGTGCCGGCGGTGCCGACCCCGGAAACCACCGCGTCCACCTTGCCGCCGGTGTCGCTCCAGATCTCCTCGCCGGTCGAGACCTGGTGCACCATGGGGTTGGCCATGTTCTCGAACTGCTGCGGCATGACCGAGCCGGGAATCTCGGCCAGCAACTCCTGGGCGCGGGCGACGGCGCCGCGCATGCCCTTTTCCGCCGCCGTCAGCTCAAGCCTGGCGCCCAGCAGCACCAGCATCTTGCGCCGCTCCATCGACATGCTCTCCGGCATCACCAGGATGATCGGATAGCCCTTGGCGGCGGCCACGAAGGCCAGAGCGATTCCGGTATTGCCGCTGGTCGGCTCGATGATGGTCGAGCCGTGTTTCAAAAGGCCCTGGGCCTCTAGGGATTCGATCATCGAGGCGCCGATGCGGTCCTTGACGCTGCCAAGCGGATTGAAGAATTCCAGCTTGGCCAGCACTTCGCCCTTGGGCTTCAGCTCGGCGGTCAGCCGCGGCAGCCGGATCAGCGGCGTGTCGCCGATGGTGTCGATGATGGAGTCATAGATCTTGCCGCGCCCGGCGCGCTTGAAGCGGGCGGCGTCATAGGCTTTGGCGGCGGTCGTGGTCATGGCGGGCGGCTCTCTCGTGGTTTCGGCCTTCGAAACCCACTCTAAGCGCTGGGGATAAGCCTTGTCCGCCCAGAAATCGTCGGCGCCTATTCAGCGGCGGCGATGGCGGGGAGGCCGGCGATCAGCGGCTCCAGGATCTGGGCGGCCAGTTGGCGCACCACCGGGACCGCGACCCCGTCGCCGATGACCCGCCAGGCGGCCGTGGCGCCGGCGGGCAGGCGATAGTCTTCCGGAAGGCCCATCAGGCGGGCCCCCTCGCGGGCGGTCATCAGGCGGCTGCGCGTGCGGCCGCCATCGACGATGACCAGCAGTTGGCGCGAGGAGCCGCCGCCGGGGGTGCGCAGGCAGCCGGCCAGGCCGTCCAGCCGCAGTTCCGCGCGCTGGATCTTGCCCGGCCCCGTCCCACGCACCCGACGATAGACCGGCGCCGTGATCCGCTCACCGTTCGCCGCGGCCTTACGCAGGCGCTCGCGGTGCAGCGGGCTCATCTGGCCGAGCAGGGCGGCGGTCTGCGCCTTCGAGCGCCAGGCGACGGCGTCGTCGGGCTCAAGAGCGTCGGCCAGGGTGGTGTTGCGGGCGTAGGGCGCCGCCAGCCGCCACCAGAGCCAATGGCGTCGGAGGGGCTCGGGCAGGCTATCGAAGGCGCGGCGGACGGCGGCGGTGGCGACGGCGCCGGGTACAGAGGAGACCAGCCCGTACGGCGCTTCGCGCGTTGCGATGATGAAGGCCCGGGCGCGCGACTGCGGCAGGAAGGCCGACGCATTGAGCTCGACCGCGCCGAACCGATAGCCGCGGGCGGCGAAGGCCTGTCCGATGGCGGCGAAATCGGCGCCGCCGGCGGAGTTCAGCAGGCCGGCGACGTTTTCCAGCACCAGGACACGCGGCGCGCGGCCCTGATCGTCCAGCGCCTCGATCAGGCGCCAGAAACCCCAGAAGGCCGACGATCGCGCGCCGCCCAGGCCCGCCCGCGAACCGGCCAGACTGACGTCCTGGCAAGGGCTGGACGCCCAGGCCAGATCGGCCGGGCCCGGCAGATCGCCAGCATCGATCGCCCAGACGTCGCCCGGATGCAGATGATCGCCGCCGAAATTGTCGCGATAGGTCGCGGTCTTCAGCGTGTCGAAATCGTTGGCGAACAGGCAATCCCAGCCGCGCCCAAGCCCCAGCCGCGCCATGCCGCCGCCAGCGAAGAATTCGTAGAAGGTGAAGGGCCGACTCACAGCTGTGAGTCTAGATCAGGATTGGCCGGAAGTGTTGAGGCGCTACTGCGCCGAGGTCGCGCCGGGCGCGATCAGGTGGGTGTGCTGGACGCCATGGGCCGGCGCCGGCAGCAAAAGGCCGAGCGCTATGCCCAGCATCGCCCCGAGCCCCAAAATCACCTTGGCCATCAATCCGTCCTCTAGCGTGTTACCGGAATGCAAAAGTCCACCTTCTGTTCCGTTTAGGTCGGGGCGCGGCCGGCTGACCGCAAGCGCCCGGCCGGGCGGCGGACCTCGACTTTTTCTCCAATCCGAATAAGCGCCGCTGGGTCTCAAAGACTTGACCCGCCCCCCGCCGGGCGCGCCAAATGCCGCCAAGGATTTCGAGGAACGACCATGGACCAGCCATACGATCTCGTCGTGCGCGGCGGCCTCGTCCACGACGGCCTGGGATCGGCGCCGCGCGAAGCGGACGTCGCCGTCAAGGACGGCCTGATCGCCGCCGTCGGCGCGGTCGCCGGCCGCGGAATCGAGGAGATCGACGCCAGGGGCCAGCTGGTGACGCCGGGCTTCGTCGACATTCACACCCACTATGACGGCCAGGCCACCTGGGACCAGCGGATGCAGCCCTCGTCCTGGCACGGGGTGACCACGGTGGTGATGGGCAATTGCGGCGTCGGCTTCGCGCCCTGCCGGCCGGAGGATCACGACCGGCTGGTGCGGCTGATGGAAGGCGTCGAGGACATCCCCTTCCCGGTGCTCAGCCAGGGCCTGCCCTGGAACTGGGAGAGCTATCCCGACTACCTGGCCAGCCTGGAAAAGCGCCGCTTCGACGTCGATATCGGCAGCCAGCTGCCGCACGCCGCCGTGCGCGTCTTCGTCATGGGCGAGCGCGGGGCCAATCGCGAACCGGCGACCGAGGCCGACATCGCCGCCATGGCCAAGATCGCCCAGGGCGCGGCCGAGGCCGGGGCCCTGGGCTTCACCACCTCGCGCACGCTGAACCACCGCACCAGCGACGGCCAGCCGACGCCCACCCTGACCGCCGGCGAGGATGAGCTGACCGGCATCGCCATGGGGCTGAAGGCCGCCGGCAAGGGCGTGCTGCAGTTCGTCTCCGACTTCGGCGACGAGGACGCCGAATTCGCCATGCTGCGCCGCGTGGTCGCGGCTTCCGGCCGGCCGATGTCGTTTTCGCTGATTCAGAACCCGATGCGGCCGCAGTCCTACAAGAGCCTGCTGCATGCGGTGGAGGACGCCAACGCCGCCGGCCTGTCGATCAAGGCCCAGGTCGCGGCTCGCCCGGTCGGCGTCCTGCTCGGGCTGGAGCTGACGGTGAACCCCTTCACCCACTACCCGGTCTACAAGGAGATCGCCGCCCTATCGCTCGAAGAGCGGGTCAAGGCGCTGAAGGACCCGGATTTCCGCGCCCGGCTGTTCGCCAGCCGGCCGGAAGACGGGATCCGCGGCGCCGGCGGCGGCTTCGTGCGCATGCACCTGATGAGCGACCAGCCGGACTACGAGCCCACCGACGCGACCACGGTGGCGCATGTCGCCTTGCAGACCGGCGCCGACCCACAAGCGGTCGCCCTCGACCACATGCTGAGCAAGGGCGGGCGCGGCATGCTCTATGTGCCCTTCCTCAACTATGCCGAGGGCTCGCTCGATCCGGCCTACGCCATGATCAATCACAAGGACGCCATACCGGGCCTTTCCGACGGCGGCGCCCATGTCGGCATGATCTGCGACGGCAGCTTCCCGACCACCATGATCACCCACTGGACCCGCGACCGCACCCGCGGCCCGAGGATCCCGCTGGAACAGGTCATCCGGCTGCAAACCCGCGAGACCGCCCGCGCCGTCGGCCTCTATGATCGCGGCGTCCTGGCCCCCGGCTACCGGGCCGACCTGAACGTCATCGACTACGACAACCTGACCCTGCACGCGCCCCAGGTGGCCTACGACCTGCCGGCCGGCGGCCGCCGCCTGATCCAACGGGCCAGCGGCTACACGGCGACGGTCGTCGCCGGCCAGATCACCTACCGCGACGGCACAGCAACGGACGCCCTGCCCGGCCGCCTGGTCCGCGGCGGCAAGGCCGCGCCGCTCGCCGCGGCGGCGGAGTGAATTACCTAGGCCAGCGGGAAGGTGAGGGTTACGGCCTCTCAGCCTTATCCTGAAGCGGCGTACGCCCGTCGAGAGCGCCACCGCGAGTTCCACTCGCGGGGATGCGTTCGCCAACGATTTGGCGAACGCCGCTCTCGACCCTCCCACGCGCGAGGCGCGTGGGCCCCTCCTTCTCCCCACGGGAGAAGTCTGGGAATGTCAGGCCATCGTGGCTGACCAGAATGCAGCAGGGCGCGTGACAACCGTCCTTCGCCCCTATATACGGCCCGTCCCATGATCCTCGCCGCCAGCCAATTTTACTTTTGGTATTTCGGCTATCCGACGCCCCTGGCGCCGGCGGAGGATCGCTTGGCCTAACCCAACCCAAGCCGAACTTCCCGTCAGCCGCCAGGGTCCTGGCGGCTTTTTTGTTGCCCGCCAGCTCCCCAACCCCCCTCCTGGAGCCAGCCCAATGTCCCCCTCGACCGACGACCTTCGCATCGCCCGCCTGGAGATGCTCAGCCCGCCCTCCCAGGTGATCGGCGAGGCGCCGTCCAGCTTCATGATCGACGAAATGGTCGAGGGCGCGCGGGCCGCTGTGCACAACATCCTGCACGGCGACGACGACCGGCTGGTGGTTATCATCGGCCCCTGTTCGATCCACGACCCGAGGGCGGCGCTGGACTACGCGGGGCGGCTGGCGGAGATGCGGCGGCGGCACGAGGGCGAGCTGGAAATCCTCATGCGGGTCTATTTCGAAAAGCCGCGCACCACGGTGGGCTGGAAGGGGCTGATCAACGATCCGGGCCTGGACGGCGGCTTCCGCATCAATGACGGCCTGCGCCTGGCGCGCCGCGTGCTGCTCGACATCGCGGCGCTCGGCCTGCCGGCGGCCTGCGAATTCCTCGACGTGACCACCCCGCAGTACATCGCCGACCTGGTCGCCTGGGGCGCGATCGGGGCGCGCACCACCGAGAGCCAGATTCACCGCGAGATGGCGTCGGGCCTGTCCTGTCCGGTCGGGTTCAAGAACGGCACCAATGGAGACGTGAAGATCGCCATCGACGCGGTGCTGGCGGCGCTCAACCCGCACCATTTCCTGGCGGTGAATAAGGATGGCCGCGCCGCCATCGCCACCACCCTTGGCAATGACGACGCCCATATCGTTTTGCGCGGCGGGGTGACGCCCAACTATGACGCCGCCTCGGTCGCCGCCGCGGCCGCGGAGCTGGCCAAGGCCGGCCTGCCGCAGCGGCTGATGGTGGATGCGAGCCACGCCAACTCCCGCAAGCGGCACGAGAACCAGCCCGGCGTGATCGCCGACCTCTGCGCCCAGCTCGCCGGGGGCGAAGGCCGCATCATGGGGGTGATGGTCGAGAGCCACCTGCGCGCCGGCCGCCAGGACCTGGTCCCCGGCCGCCACCTCGCCTACGGCCAGTCGATCACCGACGCCTGCATCGACTGGGAGACCTCGGTGACGGTGCTGGACGACCTGGCCGAAGCGGTGCGGGCGCGGCGCGAGCGGGCCCGCCGGCCAAGCGCGGCGGCGCTCGGGGCGTGAGGCCGCGCGCGCCTGATCAGTCCGCCGCCATGGGCTCCGCCGAGGCCGGGATCTGGTCGGCGGGTTTGCGTAGCAGCAGCACCAGCGGGATGGCCGCGAGCGTGGCCAGGAACATGGCGTGGAAGACGTCGGTATAGGCGACCATGGAGGCCTGGCGGGTGACCTCGCCGTTCAGCGCCTCCATATTGGCCTGGCCGTTCAGCATGGGCGCGGCGATCGGATTGTCCGGCGTCAGGGTCTCGGTCAGCCGGGCGTGAACGATCGAGACGTTCTGCACGAAAACGGCCTGCATGATCGAGATGCCGGCGGCGTTGCCCAGGTTGCGGATCAGGGTGAAGACCCCGGTGCCGTCGCCGCGCAGATTGGGCGCCAGGGTGGCGAAGGCCAGCGTGGTCATGGGCAGGAAGATCAGACCCATGCCAAGGCCCTGCACGATCCCGGTCCAGATCATGGAGAAATAGCCCATCTGCAGGCTGAAATGGCTCATGCCGAAGAAGGAGATGGCGAACAGCAGAAGGCCGGTGATGATCAGGAAACGCGTGTCGACCCGCCCCACCAGCCGACCGGCGAAGAACATCGAGACCAGGCTGCCGACCCCCCGCGGCGCCTGGATCAGGCCGGCGGTCATCACCGGGTAGCCCAGCAGGGTCTGGGTCATGCCGGGCAGGAGCGCCATCACCGAAAAGACCAGCAATCCCACCGCCAGGCCAAGACCCGTCGCGGTGACGAAGTTGCGGTCCCTGAGCAGCTCGACCGGCAGGAAGGGCTTGTCGGTGGTGGCGCTATGAATGGCGAAGAGCACCAGGGCCAGGCCCGCCACCGCCGCCTCGATCATGATCTCGGTCGAGTGGAACCAGTCGTTGTTCTGGCCGCGGTCGAGGAAGAGCTGGAAGGAGGCCAGCATGAGCGAGAGCAGGGCGAAGCCCATGGCGTCGAATCGGAGCTTCTCGCCGTGCCGGCGCTCGTGCAGGAAGGTGGAGACGCCCAGGAAGCACAGGATGCCCACCGGCAGGTTGATGTAGAAGACCCAGCGCCAGCTGAAATTGTCGGTGAGCCAGCCGCCGAGCACCGGCCCGGCGATCGGCGCCACCATGATCCCCATGCTCCAGATGGCCATGATCGGGCCGCGTTCCTCAAGCGGATAGGCATCCAGCATCACCGCCTGCGATAGGGGCGCCATGGACGCGCCGAACGCGCCCTGCAGGATGCGGAAGATGACGATCTCCTGCAGGTTCTGCGCCGCCCCGCACATGGCCGAGGCGATGGTGAAGCCGACGATGGAGACCAGGAAGACCTGTTTGCGGCCGAACCGGCCGGCCAGCCAGCCGGTGGTCGGCGTCATGATCGCCGCGGCGATGATGTAGGAGGTTAGCACCCAGGTGATCTGGTCGCCCGAGGCCGAGACCGACCCGGCCATGTGCGGCAGGGCCACATTGGCGATGGTCTGGTCGAGCACCGTCATGATCATGGCCAGCATGATCGAGATCAGCACCATGGTCCGATTGGGCGCGGGCTCGACGACGGGCGCGGCGGCGATGGCGGTCACGATGTCCTCAAAGCCTCCCCGACCTTATGAGCGCCCGGCGGCACCGTGCATATTTTTAGCCTAGTTCGCCGCAGGGAACACTCTCTCCCAAAATACCGCGATCCTTCTCCCCTTGCGGGAGAAGGTGGCCTCCGAAGGAGGTCGGATGAGGGGT
>CALAEG010000409.1 GCA_937890965.1 uncultured Caulobacteraceae bacterium
ATAGCTGATGTGGCCGACCGGGCCATTTCGGTCGAGCGGCCGCAAGCCCCCCAGGCTCATCTCGTTCCAGCCGCCCGCCTCGTCATCGACCCAATAGAGCGGATGGGCCCAGGCCTCCTGGCGGGCGGTCGCCCAGCCGTCGGAAAGCCAGAATTCGGCGCGGGCATAGCCTCCGTCAGCCATGAATTCCAGCCATTCGGCATTGGTCACCAGCCGGTCGGCCAGGCGATAGGGGCCGAGCTTGGCCAGGTGGCGCGGGGTCTCGTTGTCGAAGGCGAAGCCCGATCCGTCATGGCCGATCTCGACGAGGCCGCCGGCGAAAGCGACAAAACCCATGGGGCCGGGATCGGGACTCTCGATCGTCGGGACCGGCCGATAGGCCGGATGGCCGGGCATCTGGGCGAACAGGTGCAGCACGTCCATCAGGATCAGCTCCTGATGCTGCTGCTCATGCGCCAGGCCGAGTTCGACCAGGGCGGCGATGGCCGGATCGCGCCCGAGCGGCCCGGCGAGCAGCTCGGCCATGGCCGCATCGACGTGGCGGCGATAGGCGCGCACCTCGCTCAGGGACGGCCGCGTGACCAGGCCGCGCTCCGGCCTCGGCCGGCGCGGGCCGACAGTCTCGTAATAGGAGTTGAACAGATAGCCGAACAGCGGATCGAACGGCTGGTAGTCCGGATCGTTGGGGACCAGCAGGAAGGTCTCGAAGAACCAGGCGGTATGGGCCTGGTGCCACTTGACCGGACTGCAGTCGGGCATGGACTGCACGGTCTGGTCTTCGGCCGAGAGCGGCGTGGTCAGAAGCAGGGTCGCCGCGCGCACCTGGGCGAAGCGGCTGGCGAGCGCGGTCTCGCCGGCCTCAAGCGCACGCTCGCCGGATCGTTCGATCGCGCCATCGGGCGGGCTCAAACGCTCCAGGCCGGGCATGCTCATCGCTCGTCTCCCCCGTGGCGTCGCGCAATCCAGCGCAAACGAACCCACCGCCGATCGGTTCCTTAGCGCCTGGCCCCTATAGGTAGGCGGGCGCGGCCGGAACGGAAGGCCCAGGGGCCACGTTCATTTCACGGACGCCCGTCTGGATCGCCCGTATTACGCCTCCGCACGGTCATCCCCTGTTTTGTCTCGGGTCTTGAGGTGATCATGGCGGTTTGCGGGCATGGGCGTTTTTCGGCGGCGGCCCGCCGATGACCCTGTCGACCGACAGCTGGCGCGACGATGTCGTGGCCCTCATCCCGGCCCTGCGCGCCTTCGCCTGGTCCCTGAGCCACAACGCGTCCGATGCCGACGACCTGGTGCAGGAGACGCTGATCAGGGCCTGGAGCCATCGCGAGGGGTTCGAAGCCGGCACTAATCTGCGCGCCTGGCTCTTCACCATCCTGCGCAACACCTACTACACCGCCGTGGTGCGCCGCCGCCGCGAGGTGCGCGACGAGACCGGCAAATACGCCGCCAGCCTGACCGCCGCCGCCAGCCAGGACTGGAGCGTGGCCCTGCATGCGATGCAGGCGGCGCTGATGCAGTTGCCGTACGAACACCGCGAGGCCTTGATCCTGATCGGCGGCGCGGGCCTGACCTATGAGGAGGCGGCCGAGATCTGCGGCTGTGCGCTGGGCACAATCAAGAGCCGGGTCAATCGCGCGCGGGCGCGTCTGCTCAAGCTCATGGATGCCGATCAGGCGTCGGACGCCTTTGGTGGCGACGGACCGGTCCCGTCGTCGTCGCAGGCGGCGATCGACTGACGGGCCTTGGTCTCCAACCGGTCGGCCAGGTCGATCAGCAGCGCCGGCGTCGGCGCCTTGGCGATCTGATCGAACTGGGCGCGCAACAGCCGGCCGATGGCGTCCAGCCGTTCGGCCTCACGCGACCTGCGCCAGTCGGGGTCGTCTTTCATGCGCCGGAGTCTGACGATCCGCGGCTTAACCTCGCCTGAACGAAGCCAGGCCGCGGACACGGAGTCAGGTCGAAAGGGCGGCGACCTCCGCGGCGAAGTCGTCGGTCTTCTTCTCGACGCCCTCGCCAAGCGCCAGGCGGGTGAAGCCGACCACCTTGATCGGCGAGCCGAGGGTCTTGGCGGTCTCGTCGATGAACTGCTCGACCGTCTGGTCGGAATTCATCACGAAGGCCTGCTTGAGCAGCACCACTTCCTCGAGGAACTTGCGGATGCGGCCCTCGACCATCTTTTCGACCACGTTGGCCGGCTTGCCGGATTCCAGCGCCTGTTCGGTGAAGATGGCCTTCTCGTGCTCGATGGCGGCCTGATCCAGGTCGTCGGCCGACAGCGACATCGGCGCCCTGGCCGCCACGTGCATGGCGATCCGCCGCCCCAGGTCGGACAGCGCCGCCTGGTCGCCCTCGCCTTCGACAGCGACCAGCACGCCGATGCGGCCGAGGCCGGGCGCGGTCTGGTTGTGCACGTAAGAGGCGACGGCGCCCACCGGCACGTTGAAATGGCCGGCACGGCGCAGGCGCATGTTCTCGCCGATGGTGCCGATCAGGCTGGTGATCATCTCGCCGACCGGCTCGCCGTCCTTGGTCTTGGCCACAGTGATGGCGTCGACCTCGCCGCCGGTTTCAAGCGCGGCTTCCGCGGCGGCCAGGGCGGCGGCCTGGAACAGGGCGTTGCGGGCGACAAAATCGGTCTCGGCGTTCAGCTCGATCACCGCGCCGGTCATGCCCTTGCCATCCTTGCGCAGGGCGACCGCGACCAGGCCTTCCGCGGCGACGCGGTCAGCCTTCTTGGCGGCCTGGGACAGGCCCTTGGTGCGCAGCCAGTCCATGGCCGCTTCGGTGTCGCCATTGGTCTCGGTCAGGGCGCGCTTGCAATCCATCATGCCAGCGCCCGACTTTTCGCGCAGTTCCTTCACCAGGCCGGCGGTGATCTCAGCCATGGACCTTCTCCAGATCGATCAAAATGTGGGGGCGGGACGCAACGCATGCGCCCCGCCGAGGCAATATAGGGACGGTTAAGCCCGCTTTTTAGGTGGCGGCCGGTTCTTCCGCCACCGCGTCGAGGGCTTCCTCGGTGCGGGCCTGAGGATCCTCGGGCGCGGGCGTTTCATCGACAGCAGTCTCGGGCGCATCGACCTCGGAATCGTCATCGGCCGATTCCGCGACAGTTTCCGCCTCGGCTTCAGCCGCCACGGGGGCGGCGTCGGCTGCGGATTCCGCGGCCGTTTCTGGGGCGGCGGACTCAGGCTCGGCGCCTTGCGGTTCGGGCACGGCGGCCGGCGCGGGCTCAGGCGCCGCGGCCTTGCGGCGCAGCGTCGGCTCGACCGGGGCTTCCGAGGCGCCGATATCGACGCCAAGGGCAACCTGGCCCTCGGCCAGACCGTCGAGCACGGAATCGGCCACCAGGTCGCAATAGAGCTGCAGCGCGCGCGCCGCGTCGTCATTGCCGGGGATCGGGAAGGTGATGCCGTCGGGGTCGGAATTGGTGTCGAGGATGGCGACCACCGGGATGTTCAGCTTCTTGGCCTCAAGGATGGCGATGCCTTCCTTGTTGGTGTCGATCACGAACATCAGGTCGGGAATGCCGCCCATGTCCTTGATGCCGCCAAGGGACAGCTCAAGCTTCTGCTGTTCGCGGGTGAGCTGCAGCAGTTCCTTCTTGGTGCGGCCCTCGCCGCCGGTTTCCAAGAGGCCCTCCAGTTCGCGCAGGCGCGCGATCGAGGCCGAGATGGTGCGCCAGTTGGTCAAGGTGCCGCCCAGCCAGCGGTGGTTGACGTAATATTGCGCGCAGCGGCTGGCCGCGATGGCCACCGGGTCCGAGGCCTGGCGCTTGGTGCCGACGAACAGCACGCGGCCGCCGGAGGCGGCGACTTCGCGCACCTTGACCAGGGCCTGGTGCAAGAGCGGGATGGTCTGCGACAGGTCGATGATGTGGATGTTGGAGCGGGAGCCGAAGATGTAGCGCTCCATCTTCGGGTTCCACCGGTGCGTCTGGTGGCCGAAGTGGGCGCCAGCTTCGAGAAGCTGCCGCATGGAAAAATCGGGTAACGCCATGAACCTTTGATCCTTCTTCCGGTTCGTGCCTCCGCGGGGCCTACCCCTCCGTAAGAGAGGGGACCGGAACGGAAAAGCGCGAGGATTGACCCGCGCATCGCCGAACGCCCTGCGTGTGTGATGGCCGCGACATAGGTCGAGACCGCGGAAAAGGCAAGGATGAAGGGGGGCTTGGCCGGACGGAACCGGCGAAGTCGCGGACCAAAAGAATTCCGCTCATCCCCGCGAAAGCGGGGACCCAGGCTTTTTCACCAGAGCTCATGATACAGATCACGCCAGCCCGGATTGAACCGCTCGATCAGCTCGATCTTCCAGGCCCGATTCCATTTCTTGAGCCGCCGCTCGCGCCGAAAGGCATTCTCGCGGCTCTCGAAGGTCTCGAACCACACCAGCTTGGCCACGCCATATTTGGCGGTGAAGCCCCGCCTGGCCTTTTCCCTATGTTCCCAAATTCGCCTCGTCAGGCCATCGGTCGAACCGATGTAGAGCGTTCCGTTGCGATCACTCGCGACGATGTAGACGCTAAAGGTCAGGCCAAAAAACCTGGGTCCCCGCTTTCGCGGGGATGAGCGGATTATTGTTTCCGTTCAACATATTCCGCCCACCTCTTCCCTAAACCTCTTCCAGGAACGCTACCCCTGGCGCGGTTTTCAGCGCGCCGCGCACGGCGGGATCCAGCGAGAAGCGGCCGGGGAGTTTCAGTTCGACCTCCCTGCCCTCGCCGACGCCGGCGACCAGGATGATCTCGCCGCCGGCGCCTGAGTCGACGGGGCGCAGGCGGCGGCGCAGGCCCTCCATGTCCGCCGTGGCCGGCGAGAGGTGGACGCGCAGGCCCGCCGTGGCGCCGGCGATGGCGCGCTCCAGCGGCTCGGCCTCGTCGCCGAAGAAGCGCACGTCGCCGTCCGAGGCCTTGGCGCGCACCTTGATCACCACCGCCTTGCCCGGCTCCAGCGCCTCGCGGCAGCGGCGCAGCGCCTCCGGCGGAAACAGCACCTCGTACTCGCCGGTGGGGTCCGACAGGGTGACGAAGGCGAACTTGTCGCCGCTCTTGGCCGAGGCGCGCTCCTGGCGGCGGCGAACGACGCCGGCCATGCGGAAGGCCTCCATGCCCGCCTCGACCTGGGCCAGCGCATCGGTGAACATCGTGGTGCGCTTGCGGCGCAGCACCTCCATCATCGATTCCAGCGGGTGGCCGCTGAGATAGAAGCCCACCGCCGCCCGCTCCTCGTCCAGCTGGTCGGTCTCGCTCCAGCGGTCGCGCTTGGGCAAGCGCAGCCGCGCCGCCTCGACCTGTTCGCCGAACAGATTGGCCTGCAGCGAGGCGCGCTCGGCCGCGGCGCTCTGCGCCTGGGCGTTCAGCACGTCGGCGCCGGCGATGATCTCGGCGCGGTTCGGGTGCAGGCTGTCGAAGGCGCCGGCGCGGGCCAGGTTTTCCAGCGCGCGCTTGTTGACCTGGCGCGGATCGACCCGTTCGACGAAGTCGTGCAGGTCGGAAAACCGCCCGCCGGCCTCGCGCACGGCGACCAGATGCTCCATGGCGGCCAGGCCGACATTGCGGATCGCGCCAAGGGCATAGAGCACAGCCCCATCCTCGACAGTGAAGTCGGCGGCCGAGCGGTTCACGTCGGGCGGCAGGATGGTGACGCCGCTTCGCCGCGCATCCTGATAGAACATGGCCAGCTTGTCGGTATTGGAGATGTCCAGGCTCATGGAGCCGGCGAAGAACTCCACCGGCGTATTGGCCTTCAGCCACGCGGTCTGATAGGCGATCAGCGCATAAGGCACCGCATGGCCCTTCGGGAAGCCATAGCCGGCGAACTTCTCCATCCGATCGAACAGCATGGTGGCCATGCCTTCGCTCAGGCCCCGCTCGGCGGCGCCCGACAGGAAGCGGGCGCGCTGCTGGTCCATCTCGGCCTTTTTCTTCTTGCCCATGGCGCGCCGCAAAAGGTCGGCCTCGCCCAGGCTGTAGCCGGCCAGGATCTGGGCGATCTGCATCACCTGTTCCTGGTAGACGATCACGCCATAGGTGGGGCCCAGCGCGTCGGCGAGCAGCGGGTGGACCACATCGATGGGTTTGCGGCCGGCCTTGCACTCGATGTATTCCGGGATGCTGTCCATCGGCCCTGGCCGATAGAGCGAGATCAGGTCCGACACCTCTTCGAGCGCGCTTGGCCGCAGTTGGCGCAGGATGTCGCGCATGCCCTGGCTTTCCAGCTGGAAGAGGCCGATCGTCTGGCCTGACGCCATCAGCTCATAGGCGGGGGCGTCGTCGAGCGGCAGTTGCTCCAGGTCGATCCCCGCCCCGCGCCGCTCCAGATGGTGCACGGCGCGGTCGATGACGGTCAGGGTCTTCAGGCCCAGGAAGTCGAACTTCACCAGGCCGGCGCTTTCCACCCATTTCATGTTGAACTGGGTCACCGGCATGTCGGAGCGCGGATCGCGATAGAGCGGCACCAGCTCGGTCAGAGGCCGGTCGGCGATGACGATGCCGGCAGCGTGGGTCGAGGCGTTGCGATAGAGGCCCTCCAGCTGCAGCGCCACCTCGAGCAGGCGCGCCACCTCCGGGTCGTCGG
>CALAEG010000410.1 GCA_937890965.1 uncultured Caulobacteraceae bacterium
GATGTCGATTGCGTCATCAGCCTGGGCTCCGAAGCCCGGCCCGGCTTCACCGCGCCGGCCGGGGCCAGGGTCCTGCGCATCAACCGCCCGTCCCGTCAGTCGATCTCGCCCGCCGACCCCCTGCCGCCGCTGCCCGATCCCTTGTTCGCCGGCGGGCAGATCCTGCTCACCTCCGGAACGACGGGCGAGAGCAAGAAGGCGCTGCTGCACTGGGGCAGCGCCGCGGACGCCATCCTGGCCCGGGCGAGGCGTTATCGCGAGCTTGGCGAAAAGTACCGCCAGCAAGGGTCCGACACCGTGCTGAACATCTTCGGCCTCGGTCTATGGACCGGAGCGGGGCATCTGTGGCCGGTCTTCACCTGGTCCCACGGTGGCGCCATCGTCATCTACGAAGGGCACGACCTGGAACGCGCCTTCGACTGGCCGGGCATCACCCACACCCTGGCCACGCCCGCCTTCCTCGCCGTGCTGATGGCCACACCGGAAGGCGCCTTTCCCTATCAGCCCGACATGCAGCTGAACGTCGTCTCCGGCGCGGTGACGCCGGCCCTGGCGCGCGAGACACGGCGGCGGCTGACGCCGCGCATCCTGGTCAACCTGTCATCGACCGAGGGCGGCGGTTGGGCGCGGACGCTGATCGAGACCGATGAGGACTTGCGCTGGTATCGGCTTGATCCGACGCGGACGGTGCAGGTGGTGGACGACGCCGACAATCCGTTGCCGCCTGGGGCGCTCGGCCGCGTGCGCATCAACCAGCGGTCCGACGGGCCGACGGGCTATCTGGGCGATGCGGAAACCTCGGCGAAGTTCTTCGCGAACGGCTGGTTCTATCCGGGCGATCTCGGCGTGCTGGACGGAACGGGGCGCCTCGCCCTCTACGGCCGCTCGACCGACATCGTGCATATCCGGGGCAGCAAATATCCCGCCGAGCCCTGGGAGCGGGAGATCCAGGAGGCGCTGGAATGCGACGGTGTCTGCATCCTCTCGGGCAGCTGGCGCAGCGAGGCCGAACAGCTGCACCTTTTTATCGAGAGCCGCC
Source organism: uncultured Caulobacteraceae bacterium (assembly GCA_937890965.1). Taxonomy (GTDB): domain Bacteria; phylum Pseudomonadota; class Alphaproteobacteria; order Caulobacterales; family Caulobacteraceae; genus Poindextera. The sequence goes on from CALAEG010000410.1 coordinate 1,040, forward strand.
GGCCGATCCCCAGCCAGACCTTAACCCAGGCGGTGCGCGCGACCCTGTCCGGTTTTCCGGGCGTCCACGTCCATGTGGTCGAGGCTCTGCCGCGCACGCCGACCGGCAAGATCAGGCGCATCGCGCTCGCCCAACAACTGCACGAGGGCAAGTTCGGCCAGGAGGCCTAGATCACGATGATTTTGGATTAGAACAATCCAAAATCATAAACGTGATCGATTCCTGAGGTTAGAGCGGGTTGCGGGCGGAAAACCGCTTCACACTTTTCCTCAACCCGCTCTGGCGCGCCGGCCCTTCAGCCCCCGGGCGCCTCGGCGGCGAGATCGTCTTGGACCGTGGGCGTCTTGGTGCTCATTGCGGCGTCTCCGGCGGCGGATAGGTCAGCGGGGCCCAGGCCTTGACGGACTTCAGCGCCGGGGAAGCCGCGGCCTGGTCGAAGCCGGCGCGGATGGCGGCGAAGCGGAACTCGACGACATCGCGGAAGCGGGGATCGGTGAAGATGTAGAGATTGCCGTCCCTGACCGCCTCCACAACCCGCGCCCCGACGATGTCAGGATCGATGCCGGCGGCCACCGACTCGGCGACATTGCTCCCGGCCGCGGCGAAGGAATCGCCACGAACCGGTTGCACGCCGCCGTAGCGGTCCTGGCGCGCGCGGGCGCTGTCGGCGATGCGGGTGCGCACATAGCCGGGGCAGAGCACCGACAGGCCGATGTTCATCGGCGCGAGTTGTTGCGCCCAGCCCTCGCTCATCGCCACCACGGCGTATTTTGTCGCCGAATAGGGCTCGGCGCCCGCGCCGCTGACCAGACCCGCGATGGAGGCGGTGTTGACGATGTGGCCGCCCTCGCCATGGCTCTGGATCAGCGGGACGAAGGTCTCGACCCCATAGACCACGCCCTTCAGATTGACGTCGACGATCCAGTCCCAGTCGCGCTCCGAAACCGTCCCGAGCGGCCCGCCGGTGGCGACTCCGGCATTGTTGCAGACCAGGTGGATCTTGCCGAAGGCCGCGATGGCCTCCAGGGCCGCCTCGCGCACCGCCGCGCGGTCGGCGACGTCGATGCGCACGGCCTGGGCCTTGATCTGCTCGGTGGCCAGCGCCTGGGCGGCCGCCCTGCCCGCCTCGAGGTCGATGTCGGCGATGACCACGTTCATCCCCTCTCGGCCGAAGGCGCGGGCCATGCCAAGCCCGATGCCGCTCGCCCCGCCGGTGATGAAGGCGGTCTTGCCCCTGAAATCCTGCATGTCGCGTCCCCTTTTCGCTCAGCTGCGCAGCATCGGCCTACAGGACCCGCCGGACAACGGGAATGCGCCGCAAGGCGGTGTCTTCGGTCATCGATCGAGCTCCTCTCCATCGCTTGGCTCAACCATGCGCGGACCAGTCTGGGATGTAGACTAGTCTGTCTCGTGCGGCGTGAGGCAGACTCTGCGCGGGTTGCGCTGCATGCCGCGATCGAACAGGGTCGGCCGATGATCGAACTGCTCAAAACCTCCGATGCAGTGCGGCTGTCCTTCCTGCGCGCCGTCCTGAAGGACGCCGGCATCGAGACCGCCGTGTTCGACGCCGGCGCAGGCTCGCTCTGGGGCACGGCGATCACTTCGCGCCTGATGGTCGAGGACGATGACCTGAACCAGGCCAAACGCGTGATCGCCGAGGCTGAGCGGCAGATCGGCGACTAGAGCGGGTTGAGAAAAAGCGGTTTTCCAAGCCCGCCGCGTCGAGGCGCGCGCGGTCGAGCGGGCGTCGTGACGGCGGCGTTGCGGATCGGCCCCTCGCGGCGATCGACCGCGCCTAGGGCGGCCTTCTATCGATCCAGTTCCAGGACCACGAACGTTCCTGGCTTGGGGGTCGGGCGCTGTCCGGCGGGCACGGGCAGCACATACTCGGCCGTTGGCAGGTAAACCCTTCCCGTCTTGACGTCGACCGTTCCGGTGCGGGCGCCGATCTGGGTGGGCACGGTGTCGATGATGGTGTTGTCGTCCTTGCCGGAGAGCGCGATGACCGACAGGGTCCCGGCAAGCCCCGACGGCACGAAAGCCAGCTGGCGGCGGTTGTCGTAGATCACCGCGTCGGGGAACCCGCCAACCTTGAAGGTGGCGATCGCGTGGCCAGAGGCCGCATCGAGAATGTCCACCCCGCCGTTGCCGCAGGCGGAAATCACCCGATCGCCGACGACATAGGCCAGGCCGGTCGGCCGGGTGCAGCCCGGCAGGTCGTAGCGGGCCACCACGCTGCGGGCCGCCAGATCGACAACGGCCACCTGGTTCTTGTCCTCGACATTGACGAAGAAACGACCCTTGCCGTCGGCTGCGCCGAACTCCAGGTGATCGCCCACCACGATCGTGCCCACCGCCTTCATGGCCTTGGGATCGATCAGGGTCAGGGTCCCGGCGTCGCCGCAGATCACCACCACCAGCCCGGTCTTCGGATCGTACTGAGCGCCGTCGGCGTCCTTGGCCGTGGGGATGGAGGCGAGCAGTTTTCCGTCCACCGCGCTGATCACCTTGGCGGTGTTGTCGCCGCTGTTGGTCGTGACGATCAGGTCGGTTCCAGGGACCGGCACGACCGCGTGCAGACGATCGCCCTGGGCAAAGGCGGGGTTCGCCTTGCCGGTGTCGGCGTCGATGGCGATGACGACGGTCTGATGCGCCACATAGACCCGCCGGCGAACGGGGTCGAAGCTGGCATAGTCCCAGCCGCCGTCTGGCCCGGCGATCCGTTTCACGACATGCAGCCCGGTGGGATGAGCTGGATCCGCCGCGCCCGCTGGAACTGAAAGCGTGGAGACGAGAAGCGCTGCGGCGAGACTCAGGCTGAGACGGTGGGTCATGGGCTTTTCCTCACAGGTTATTGTTGGGGGAAGGTGTCGCCGGATCGGCGATGAGCCGCCCATCCGGTTTAACGCCGCCGATCAGTTTGAACAACGCCGGCATGAGGAGCAGCACGAGCGGCCCCTGGGCGATCAGGCCGGCGATGATAGCCACCGCTAGAGGCTTCTGCATCGAAGCGCCGAGCGCCAGCGGCGCCAGGGCCAGGATGGCGGCGATTGTGGTCATGGCGATGGGCCGAAGCCGATTGGCGCCGGCGTCGATCAGGGCGCGCTCGGGCGTCTCCCCGATCGCCAGCAGGTGGTCGTATTCGGTGAAGTAGAAGATCGCCACCTCGGTCACGATGCCGATCACCATGGTCAGACCCATCAGCGCCATGATGTTAAGCTCGGTCTCGGTAAGCAACAGGCCGAGGCCGACGGCGCACGCCGCCAGCAGCGGCATGACGACGATCGCCGCCACGATCCGGAAGTTCTCGTAGATGAGCAACAGCAGGACCATCACGATCGCCATGGCCGCGATGAAGACGCTGGCCAGGCCCTGGAAGGCGGCCTGCTGTTCGGCATAGAGGCCGCCCATCTCGAAAGTGACCCCCGCGGGCAACGCGCCGGGCGCGGAAAGCGCCTTCGTCGCCTCCTTGGCCGCCGAACCCATGTCGCGCCCCTCGACCCTCGCGGTCACCGCCACCATGCGACGCGAGTTCTCCCGCGCCACCTCGGTCTGGCCTTGGAGTACGGTGACGTCGGCGATCTGGGAAAGGGTGAGTATGTGGCCGTCGGTGGCCTTGATCGGCAGGGTGGCGAGGCTCGCGACCCGATTGCGCTGGTCAGGCGGGATCCAGACCCTGACGTCGGTGAGGACGACGCCCGACTGGACCTGGGTGGCAAGTTCGCCCTGCATCATGGCGGTCACCTGGGCGGCGGCTTCGGCCGGCGTTACCCCCTCGAGCGCGGCGCGCGCCAGGTCGAAATGGATGTTTATGGCGTCGCCGGCGACGATCACGCCATCGCGGATCTCGGTGATGCCGCGAACCTGTCCGAGACGCGCGGCCACGCTTTTGGCCGTGGCGTCCAGGAGCGACGCATCCTCTGAATAGAGCTTGGCTTCGATGGGTTGGGGCACGGCGGTGAGGTCGCCGATCAGGTCCTCCATGAGTTGCGCGGTTTCCACGTCAACGCCCGGCACCTGGGCCTGGATCTTGTCGCGCACCTCCTCCATGACCTCCTCGATGCCGCGCCGCGGCGCCGGCTTCAGGCGGATGAAAAAGTCTCCGGTATTGGACTCGGTCAGGTCGCCGCCGAGTTGCGCGCCGGTGCGGCGCGAATAGGTCGCCACCTCCGGCGTGCCGCGGACAATGGTCTCGATCTCGCGCACTAGGCGGTCGCTCTCGGTGAGCGATGTGCCGGGCGGGGTGACGGAGTCGAGTACGAACCCGCCCTCGTCCAGGTGCGGCATGAAACCGCTGGGGAGCTTCACAAAGGCGAGGGTCCCCGCGACCGCGAGCGGAACCAGGACGAGGAGGATCAGGATCGGCCGGGCTGTGGTGCGTTCCAGCGCGCCGCGATAGCGCGCGGCCAGGCGGCTCGGCGGCCTCTCCTTGCGGGGAGCGGCGTCGCGATAGAGCTGCTCGACCAGGATCGGCACGACCAGCCAGGCGATGAAGAAGGAGGCGATCAGGGCCACGGCCATGGTCAGGGCCAGGGCCCGGAAGAAGGCCCCCGTCACGCCGGAAAGGAAGGCGAGCGGCAGGAAGATCAGGATGGTGGCCGCCGACGACCCTGCGAGAGGCCGCAGGAACTCCTGCGCCGCCGCCTGCATGGCGACGAGGCGATCGTAGGGCGCCTCGTTCAGCCGCCGTTCCATGTGCTCGATCATGACGATGGCGTCGTCGATTATCAGGCCGATGGCCGCGGCCATGCCGCCCAGCGTCATGATGTTGAAGCTCTGCCCGAGCAGCGCGAGCATCAGGGTGGTGACCGCCAGGACCACCGGCACCACCACCACCGCGATCAGGGTGACGCGGATGTTGCGCAGAAAGACCAGCAGCACGAGGCCGGCGAGCACCGCGCCGATGGCGATGGACAGCGCCAGGTCCAAGGCCGAGGAGACGATCAGCTGGCTCTGATCGTACCAGGTGCGGATGGTTAGGCCGGGCGGCGCCGTGGCGCGGGCCGTGTCGAACACCTGGGCGACAGCCTTGACGATACGCACCGTATCGCCGCGGGGCTGCTGATAGACCTGAATGCTGACCGCCGGCCGTCCGTCGGCCATGACCCGCGTGAAGACCGGCGCGCTGGTGAGGCTCACCCTCGCCACATCGCCAACGCGGACAATCCCCCCGCCGGCGCTCTTGATAACGACCGCCTCGATCTGCGCGGAGCTCGTGAGCGCGCTGTCGCTCAAGGCGAGATAGAGCTTGCCGCGGTCTTCGATCTTGCCGGCGGCGGACAGGACGTTGGCCCCCGCGAGCGCGGAGGCGAGATCGGCTTCGGTCAGGCCGTAGGCGCGCAGGGTCGCAGGGTCGGCCACCACCTGGTACTCGCCGATTCCGCCGCCGAGGGAATCAACCCGCGCCACCCCCGGAATCGCTGTGAGCAAGGGCGCCAAGGTGAGGTCGGCGTACCGGCGCAAGGCGACGGGTCCCATGTTCGACGAGGTGAGACTGTAGGCCGCGACCGGAAAGACCGTGGTGTCCATCCGTCGAACCGTGAAGGTGACGCCTGGCGGCAGGGCGGAGGCCGCCTGCGCCAGCGCGCTCTGGGTGCGCTGCAGGGCGAGGTTCATGTCGCTCCCCCAGGCGAAATTGACCTTCAGATCGGCTTGGCCGCGGCCGGTCGTGGAGCGAAGGTTCAAGACGCCGGGCACGGCCCGCACCGCCTGGGCGAGCGGGCGGGTGATCACCGCGTCCATCTGGTCGATCGGCCGGTCGCCGGCCTCGATGGTGACGGCGATGCGGGGAAAGGCGATGTCGGGGAACAGGCCCACCGGCAGGCCGAAGCCGAAGAGCACGCCCCCGACGATGGCGATCGACAGCAGCGCCAGGAGCGAACGGCGATGGTTCGCAATCCTCTGCGACAGCGTCATTTCGCGGCGATCCGAACCGCGAGGCCGTCCTGAAGCTGATAGGCGCCGGCGACCGCGACCTGATCCCCGGCGTTAAGCGCGCCGCTGACCGCGATCCGGTCCGCCTGCTCGGCGCCGGTGGTGACCGCGACCTGATGGGCCTTGCCGCCGCGGATGACGAAGACGTGAGAACCGTTCTCGTCATAGACCACCGAGGCGCGCGGCGTGGTCAGCGCCTGGATGGTCTCGACGGTGATTTCGCCTCGCACCGCCGCGCCGAGCGCAAGGCCAGCGCCGTCGGCCGGAACCGTCGCCGAGATCAGGTGCGTCGCCGGATCGACGGCTTGGCCGACCATCGTCAGGCGGCTCTCGATCGCCCGGTTCGGATCCAGGGCCGACACGATCCGGACCGGTTGACCCGACGCGAGCTGGGCGGCCCCGTTCGGCTCGACGCCGAGCTGAGCGACCAGGCCGCCGCTGGCGACCACGGTGAGCAGCGGTGCGCCGCTGGCCAGCTGCTGGCCTTTGGAGGTGGAGACCTGCCAGACGACGCCGGCGATCGGCGAGGCGATGGTCTGGCGGGCGCGGCCGCCGCCGGCGGCGGCCTGGGCGGCGAGCGCGGCCTGGGCGTCGGCGACGGTTTTCTGGCCGGCCACAAGTTGGTCGTTGGCGGCCAGCTGCTGGTCATAGAGGCGTTGCACCCTGGCCAGGTCCTGTTTGGCAAAGGTCAGGGCGTCGGTCGCCTGGCGGTAGGCGAGGCCGCTGGCCGGGGTGTCGCCCACGACGACCAGCGGCGCGCCGGCGGCGACAGACTGTCCCGGCACGACCAGCAGGTCTTGAACGATCACGTCCCGGGGCGCGGAGATGGTGCGCGTGGCGGCTGCCGACCCAGCGATCACGCCATAGGCCTCGATGGTCCGGCTTATCGGGCCGGCGCTCACCGGCGCGACGCTCACCAGAGCGGAGGGCGCCGGCGGCTCCGCTTCGGCGGGGGGCTTTTGGAGAACGCGCCAGGCCAGGAAGACCACGCTGACGACGGCGACCGCCGCGAGCGCCGCGACCTGCCAACTCCGCAAGCGCTTCATGGCCGGCTTCCTTCCTCGGGCGGCAGGAACAGAACGGTCTCCAGTCCGATATCGGCGAGGCGGCGCGCTAGGCGCGCGTCCCAGAGCGCCACAACCGCCTTGAGCGCGGACTGATCAATGGCGAGATAGGCTGCGCTGTCCACGTCGCCCTTGGCGAAGGCCGGTCGGGCGCGTCGGGCTTCGGCCTCAAGGCGCGGAACGTCCGCCTCCAGCCGGTCCAGGTCCGCCCGCTCGGCGCTGAGATCCGCTTCGGCTTGGGCGACGTCCGCCGCGCCCTGGTCGAGCCGGGCCTGGTATTCTCGCGCCAGCTGCTCGCGCGTGGCGTTCTGAACGGCGATGTCACCCTGATTGCGGTTGAAGATCGGCAGGGTGACGGTGGCCGCGATCCCGCTGGTGAGGATGGCGCTGGTGTCGCGCTGGCGGCTGTAGCCGAGATTGAGCAGCGGGAACTGCATGAGAATGGCTTTGCGCAGGTTGGCGTTCTGCGACTCATAGCCGGCCTGCAGCGCCAGAAGATCCGGACGCCGGTGCGGTAGGGACGCCAGGGCCGATTGGAGGGCGGCTGGATCCGGATCGTAAGGCCCGGCGTCGTCGATCAGCGTCAGGCGCACAGAGGGAGAAAGCCCGATCAGGGCGTTCAGCTGGCCGCGCGCCTTCTCCGCATCGCGCCGGGTGGCGGCGAGCTGGACGTCGGCGTCGATTCGGGCGGCGAGATCGGCGCCGGCCACCGTCGCGGTGACGTCGCGCCGGCTAAGCGCGAGCGCCGACTGGCGCGCGCGTTCGGACAGTTCCGCATCGATCTGCGCCAGCACCGCGGCCTTCTGCCCATCGATCAGCGCCGTGATGGCGTATTGGCGGGCCTGCTGGGCGATGCTGAACTCACTCCACAGCAGATCGAGATTAGCCT
>CALAEG010000411.1 GCA_937890965.1 uncultured Caulobacteraceae bacterium
CCGACGCCGGCTTCATGATGCGGGCCGCGGCGGCCGACCTGGCCGCCGCGCGCGGCTGACGGGGGCGGCGCACGGGGGTAAGTCCATGAGCAGTCAGGCGGCGCGTCGGTCGTTCCAGACCCTGGACGGGTTGCGGGGCGTTGGCGCCTTTCTGGTGGTGATGCGCCACGTGCCGGCCCTGTTCGGCCCTTTTCGGGTTCCCGAGAGCTTCCTGGCCGTCGACCTCTTCTATCTGGTCAGCGGTTTCGTGGTCGCCCACGCCTATGGCGAGCGCCTCGCTCGCGGCGGCTTTTTCGGCGACTTCGTCAAGACCCGCATCATCCGGCTCTATCCGCTCTATCTGATCGGCCTGCTGGTGGGCGTCATCACCGCCGTCGCCACGATGCTCGCCGATCCGCACGGTTTCTGGACGCCGATGAAGGTGGTCGAGTGCGTCGCCACCGGCCTGCTGATGATCCCGCGCTTTCCCGGGTTGGAGACCAATGGCACCACCCTGAACGGCCCGATCTGGACCCTGCTGTACGAGCTGATCGCCAATTTCATCTATGCCGCCACGATCCGGCTCCTGAAGACCTGGGTGCTGGTCGCCATCGTGATTGTCTGCGGGGTCGGGATCGTGTTCGCCGAGTTCCACTACGGCACGCTCGACGTTGGCTATAACCTCACCGACCAGTGGGCGGCGCTGACCCGGGTCGGATTTTCCTTCTTCGCCGGGGTGCTGATCTACCGGTTGGTCGGCAACCACGAGCACAAGTCGGTCTGGGCGGCCTGGGCCTGCGTCGCCGTCCTTGGCGTTGCGCTGGCCATTCACCTGCCCGACACGCTCATTCCCGCCTACGAGATCGGCATGGTGCTGGTCGGCATGCCGGCGCTGGCGATCGCCGCCGCGCGTTTCGAGCCCGATCCCCTGAGCGGCCGGCTGTTCAGCTTTGTCGGGCTGATCTCCTACGGCGTCTATATCGTTCACCAGCCGCTGGGAAACCTTGTGGTCATGCTGCTGCACCGCGTCGTCCGCATCCCGACCGACCTGAGCGGCGCCCTCTACGGGCTGGTCTTCATGATCTTCCTGGTCCTGCTGAACTGGGGCCTGGACCGGTTCTACGACGCCCCGGTTCGCCGCTGGCTCAGGGCGAAGTTCTTCCCTGCACGGCCAGCGGCCTAGGCCCGACATCAGGCGCGTCGACCACCGCCAGGCCGCAACCTTGCGACCCCGTTAACGTTTGGTTAACCATGTCTGGACTGGCGCTGGTGGAGGCCCTCATGCGCAAACGATCCATGGTCGCGATCGCGGCGGTTGGCCTTTTGGGCGGAGTCGCCCAGGTCGATGCTCACGGCGGCGGGTTTCACGGCGGTGGCGCGCCACGCGGTGGTGCGCCGCATGGCGACGCACCGCACGTCATGGCGCCGCCCGCCATTCCGCTTAACCCCGGGGCGATCACGTCGGCCGCGGTCCAGGCCGGGGCGTTCCACACGGTCGCGCCGGAGGTCGACCGGCCTGGCGATGACCTCGTCCAACACGATTTCCGCCAGGATCGCGACTTCCGGCATGATCGCGACCGGTTCGGCGCCCAGGGTGTCCGCATCGGCTTTCCCGGCGGCGGCGTCAACTTCGCGCCGCGCCCGCCGCGCCGCGCCATACCGGTGCTCTACAACTACTATTACGGCGCCAGCGACAACTACTATTCCAACCCCGCTTCCGACTACGATACGTCGGCGCAAGCCTGCCCCGGCGCGGGTCGGGACGCCTCCAGCCGCATGGACGACTGCCGGCGCTAGCGGCCGTGCTGGCGGTCGCCTTCTTCAGCTACTGAGGCGATCGGCAAGGCGGTGCGCCAGCCATGGGGCGGCGGCGTATTTCCCGGTGTCGACGGAGAAATAGGACCCCAGCTGCGTGATACCGAAGTCGGAACGGCGGTGCAGGGTTGCTCGCGGATCGGACAGGAGGCCTCCACCGGCGGCGAAAACCCAGCCGCCCTCGAGGGACATGTGCTCGATGCGCGAGCGGGTGCGCGCGACGCCCGGCACTATCGCTTGCAAATGATCGAGGATCGAATTGCAGAGGCGCGATCGTTCCAGTTCGTCCAGCGGCGGCGGATCCGGCGGCGACAATGCGGCGCTGTCGACGCGCAAACCGTCCTGATACCAGGACATGTAAAAGTCGCGGTCGTTGTAGTTCTTGATGTCTCCGAACGGACCTGTGGCGATGACCACGCAAGGAATGTCGACTGGCTCGACCGTGCGCGCGAACAGCGAAAGGCAATAGCGGTTCGACCAGACGCCCGCGGGCTTCAGTCCGGCGGTGGCGTCTATAGCCGGACGCCCCTGCCAAAGCACGTTGATGACCACATCGAAGGCCTCATCGTCGCCGCCCGTCGCAACCACCCTCCAGCGGCCCTCGGTGTCTCCCGCGTGCTCCGGCCGAACCTCGACGACGCGCGTTTCCATGCGGGCTTCGATGCGGTTTTCGGCCGCGACGGCGGCGACGAAACGATCGGCGATCCAGGTCGTCGACACCGAACGTTCAGGCGCGTGGAAGCCGGCGACGATGGCAGTTGAATTGGTAATGGCGGAAAGCTCGACGCCGGTCAGACGGTGCGTTTGGCAATTTGAGACGTTGGTGAGGTAGGACTTGGCCTCCGGATGCTCGCGCACGAGCGCGGCCACCCGGCGAAAATAGTCGCCCATCGCCTCCACCGACACGACGGAATCGCGATGGCAAAGGTAGACTTCGTCGCCGGCCGTCACCGCCGCATCGATCCGGCAGTCGAGCAGTTCCTCGACCAGCGGCCGGAAATGCAGGCTGGCCGGTCGATCCGCGCCGGCCTTGCCGGCAGTTGCGCCGAGGAGCGCTCGGTGCGCCTGGGCGCGTTGGCCTTGATCGACGACGCCCGCCGGCGGTTCAAGCCTGACATGCCAGGGTCGTTCATGCGCTGACGCCCATCTTCGCCGCCGGCGTCGAGACTTCGATTTCGACGTTTGGCCACCGGGCGCCGCAGAGCTTGCATTTCACCTTCGGCCTCAGCTGGAGCAGCGTGGTCTCTGGCCCCCACCGCTGCGCCGCCTTGGCTGCGGGCAGCGTCAGGCCGTAGTGGTTGGCTTTCATGTGGTCGCAGGACGGGTTGCGGCAGGAGATGTGAACCCGAGCCTCTTTCGCGGCCAAGGCACCGAGTGACGGTGACGTCGGCGCTGGAGGCCGGCCTGATGGCCACGGCGCCTCAAGGGCCTCATAGTACCCCTTGCCGGGCAGCTTGGCCTTCAACGTCGCCCGGCCGCCGCACCCCAGCTTCCGGCACCGTGGCTTGCGATTCCACAGGCTGGTCGTTGGCCCGCTGACTCGCGCCACCAAGGCCAGATCGACCACCATCTGAAGCCCGCACTTCGGGCAGTCCGTGATGACCTCAATGTGGTCGCGCTGGAAGTCGGCGACCGTTTCGATACGTTGGCGCCACGCAGCCGCCGGAATGCGATCGAGGTTTTTGGCTCCCATGGGATCGACCGGGCGAGGCAGCGAAGTGGCAATGTTCTACATATGTTCCGTGGAGAGTCGAGGGACGCCGTGACTAACAGCAGCTACCGCCGCTAGCGGAGCCGGGTCCGGTTTCGGGCCATGAATCCAATGACGGAGGGAGGGGTCATCGCCACGCGGATACCGTCGGGGCCAGCCGCATCTGAAAC
>CALAEG010000412.1 GCA_937890965.1 uncultured Caulobacteraceae bacterium
CTTGTCGCGGGCGTCGGAATAGTCCTTCCACTTCTTCTGGGCGACGGCGTCCAGATCGCTGACCTTCAGCACCTTCAACGGGTCGGTGCGGCGGGCGTCCAGGCGCTTGGCCTGTTCCTCTTTCGAGATGTCGAGCCAGAGCTTGATGATGCGGATGTCGCTCTCGACCAGCATCTGCTCATAGACCGGCGCGTCGCGCAGGAAGTCGGCCTGTTCGCGCTTGGTGGAGAAGCCCATCACCACCTCGACCCCGGCGCGGTTGTACCAGGAGCGATTGAAGATCAGGAGCTCGCCGGCGGCCGGCAGGTAGCGGGTGTAGCGCTGGAACCACCACTCGCTGGTCTCGCGGCTGGACGGCTTGGGCAGGGCGACCGCGCGGGTGTTGCGGGGGGCCAGGTGCTCGGTGATCCGCTTGATCGTCCCGTCCTTGCCGGCCCCGTCGCGGCCCTCGAAGACGATGATGGCCTTCTCGCCCTTGTCCATCGCCCACTGCTGGTATTTCACCAGGTGGACCTGCAGCGAGATGAGCTCGGCCTTGTAGCCGCCGTCGTGTTTGGTCATTCGGGTCCTCCAGGCCACACTAGTGTGGCGGTCCAGAAATTCGCCATGACCCTGTGGCGGGCGCCGAGCGAGTTTCTGGATCAAGAGCCACACTAGCAACGCTTAGTTTTCTAGTGTGCTTATTGGATTTGAAGTTCGCACGGAGATCGACCCATAAGCGGGCGAACTTCAAATCCAGCACACTAGAGCGGCATGATCCGACTGTTCGTTCCAGGCAAGCTTCAGGATGGCGTGACCATCGCGCTGGGCGGCGACCAGGCCCACTATCTGCGCGACGTCATGCGCCGGAGCGTCGGCGACGAGGTTCTGCTGTTCAACGCCGAGGACGGCGAGTGGCGGGCGATCGTCGCGGCGGTCGACCGCCGCGGCGTCGCCCTGACGCCGCGGGGCCTCGCGCGAGCCTGGGAAGAGGGGCCCGATCTCGAACTGATCGTCGCGGTGATCAAGCGCGCGCGCCTGGAGGCGGTGGTCGAAAAGGCCGTCGAGCTGGGCGTCCGCCGCATCCGCCTGGCCCTCACCCGCTTCACCCAGGGCGACCGCGTCAAGCTGGAGCGGCTGGGCGCCATCGCGGTGGAAGCCGCCGAACAGACCGGCCGCCTGGACGTGCCGGAGATCGTGCCGCCGGAAAAGCTGGGCGACATCCTCGACGCCTGGACCGACCGCCCCCTGATCTTCTGCGACGAAGGCGGCGATGCGCTGCCCATGGACGCGACCCTTCTCCCCTTGCGGGAGAAGGTGGCCTCCGAAGGAGGTCGGATGAGGGGTCGCGTCGACCTTTCAACGTCCGGCGCGGGGCTAACCGGAGATTCGGGCGCGACCCCTCATCCGTCGGCTTCGCCGCCACCTTCTCCCGCAAGGGGAGAAGGGACCTCAATTCTGATCGGCCCAGAAGGCGGTTTTTCTTCCGAGGAGCGCGACCGGCTGCGCTCGCTCCCCTATGTCATTCCGGTGTCGCTTGGGCCGCGTATCCTGCGCGCGGACACCGCGGCGATGGCGGCGCTTGTGCTATGGCAGTCGCGGCTTGGCGACTGGTCCCCTTGAGCCGGGCGGCCCTGGCGCCCACTTGACTACGAAACAGAGACAGTGCGCCGGACCGGGGGCTCCCCCCGCATGGTTTGGGGGAGGTTCATGTATGGACGATTGCGCGATCGAGCGGCGACCGCTTACGGTTGAAGACCTGGCCAGGCATCTGGCCAGCGGCTGTAGACCGAAGGCCGAGTTCCGCGTCGGCTCGGAGCACGAGAAGTTCCTCTTCCGGGTCGGGACCCACGAATCCGTCGCCTATGCCGAGGACGACCAGGGCCGCGGCGGCGTCCAGGCGCTGCTGCAAGGCCTGATGCAGTTCGGCTGGCACGGGGTCTACGAGGACACTTCGGCTGGTCACACGCTCATTGCCCTGCAGCGCGGCGGGGCCAGCGTCAGCCTGGAGCCGGCCGGCCAGTTCGAGCTCAGCGGCGCACCGCTGGAGAGCGTCCACGACATCTGCGACGAGATCAGCCAGCACCTGACCGAGGCCAAATCGGTCGCCGAGGGCCTGGGCATCGGCTTCCTTGGCCTGGGCTTCGCGCCCACCTGGACGCGCGAGCAGACCCAGATCATGCCCAAGGCGCGCTACAAGATCATGCGCGAGTACATGCCCAAGGTGGGGGGGCGCGGCCTCGACATGATGCTGCGCACCTGCACCGTGCAGGCCAATCTCGACTTTTCGTCCGAGGCCGACATGGTCTCCAAGTTCCGCCTCAGCCTGGCGCTGCAGCCGATCGTCACGGCGCTATTCGCCAATTCTCCCTTCGTCGAGGGCAAGCCGACCGGATTCGTCTCCAACCGCGCCAATACCTGGACCGACACCGATCCGGCGCGAACCGGCATGCTCAACTTCGTCTTCGAGGACGGGTTCGGCTTCGAGACCTATGCCCGCTATGCGCTCGACGTGCCGATGTATTTCGTCAAGCGCAACGGGACCTATATCGACGCCGCCGGCCAGTCCTTCCGCGCCTTCATCGACGGCGAGCTGCCGGCGGCGCCGGGCGTCCAGGCCAACCTGCACGACTGGGAGGAGCACCTGGCCACCATCTTCCCCGAGGTGCGGCTGAAGACCTTCCTGGAGATGCGCGGGGCGGACGCCGGGCCGAAGAGCCGGCTCTGCGGCCTGGCGGCGCTGTGGATCGGCCTGCTCTATGACGACGCCGCCACCGCCGCGGCCTGGGACCTCTGCAAGGACTGGAACCAGGATCAGCGCGAACAGCTGCGGCTGGACGCCCCGTGGATCGGCCTGCGCGCCCAGGTCGGCAAGCGCACCGCCCGCGACATCGCCGTCGACATCCTGGCCATCGCCCGCGAAGGCCTGAAGCGCCGCGCCCGCATCGGCGCCGCGCTGACCGACGAGCGCGGCTATCTGGCCGAACTGGAAGAGATCGCCGACAGCGGCATCACCCCCGCCGAACGCTGGCTGGACCACTACAACGGCGCCTGGCGCGGCGAAGTCAGCCCGGTGTTCGAAGCCGCGGCGTACTAGCCAGCGCACAAACTAAACCGTCATCCCCCGCTGGAGCCGCCTTGGCGGCGGAATGCGGGGGACCCATGAACACTCACGTTCGACGGCGATCATGGGTGGCCCGAACAAGTCGGGCCATGACGCAAAAATAAGGGCTCAGATCGCGCCGCCGCTGCCGATCCTCCACCGTAGGGGGAGGATCTTAGCGGATCACTCCCCCGCGTTGGTCACCGTCGGTGGCGCATGATCCAGCTGGCTCGAGCCCGAGCCTGAATCGGTGTGTTCGATGGCCGCGCGGATGGCGTCGGGGCCGCCGGGTTCGTCGCGTTGGCGGATCTCGACCTTGTTCGGATAGAAGGCGAGGTGGTCCTTGATCTCGGCCATGGCCGGATAGGGGTCCTCGTAGCTCCAGACCGCGTTCTCGGCGAACTGGCCGTCCATCAGGATGGTGTAGTAGGAGGCCTCGCCCTTGTAGGGGCAGTAGGTGTGGTGGTCGGTGCGGGTCAGGAACGCCATGTCGACGTCTTCGCGGGGGATGTACTGCGCCGCGTGATAGCTCGCTTCCTTGAGCTCCAGGGCGCGGCGGGTGTCGGCGATGGCGTGGCCGTTATAGACCACCTCGACGCGCTTCGGGTTGAAGGCGATGGTGATCGGGTGGTCGGGCCCGGGCAGTTTCATTCCTGGCATGGCTTGGTCTCCGTCAGCCTTCAAACGCTCCAGACTCCAAGGTGGGTCCGGCGGAGCCGGTGGGCAAGTCGCGTGCTTGTGAAGCCCTGCCGCGCGTGATCATCTCGGGCGCGCTTTAGGGGGCTGGATGTTCAACGTCGTCGTCGTCATCGGCGTCTTCGTCACCGGGCTGACGATGATTCCGGTCCTGCGCCAGCTGCGCACCCATCCGCGCGGCCTCTTCATCCTGTTCTTCGCCGAGATGTGGGAGCGGTTCTCCTATTACGGCATGCGCGGCCTGCTGATCTTCTATCTCACCGAGCAGTTCCTGTTTTCCGACAGTTTCAGCCAGGGCCAGTACGCCGCCTATACGACCCTGGTCTATCTGGTCCCGCTGGTCGGCGGCTTCCTGGCCGACCGCTGGCTGGGCACGCGCAAGGCGATTCTGTTCGGCGCCCTGCTGCTGGTCGCCGGCCATTTCACCATGGCCATCGAGGGCAAGCCGGCGGTGCAGACCTTGGCCTTCGCCGGCCATAGCTACGAATTTGCCGCGACGGGCCGGATGAGCGACCGCAAGGTCTGCCTGAAGGTCGATGCCGGCTGCTACCCGGTCACCGCCTCGAAGGACGGCGGCATGCAGATCATAGGCCTTCCGGCCACGGCGGCGCTGCCCTCGGTGCTGCCGCACGGCGGCTACACGCTCGCGGTCGAGAAGCGCGACCAGGGCTATGTCGATGTCTTCTATCTGGCGCTGGCCCTGATCATCATGGGGGTCGGCTATCTGAAGGCCAACATTTCCTCGATCGTCGGCCAGCTTTATCCGCAAGGCGACCCACGCCGCGATCCCGGCTTCACCCTCTATTATTACGGCATCAATCTGGGGGCCTTCTGGGCCTCGGTGGTCTGCGGCCTGCTGGGCCAGACGGTCGGCTGGTGGGCGGGTTTCGGCCTGGCCGGCGTCGGCATGCTGGCCGGGTTCGCGGTCTTCCTGTGGGGCAGGCCGCTGCTGGAGGGCCATGGCGAGCCGCCTGATCCCATCAAGCTGAGAAAGCCGCTGTTCGGTCCGGTCAATCTGGAATGGCTGCTCTATCTGGCCGGCTTCGTCGGCGTCGCCATCGTCTGGGTGCTGGTGCAGCACTTCCAGGCCACCGGCTGGCTGCTGCTGGCCGGCTGGATCGCCGCGCTCGGCTACCTGGGTTGGTTCATGTTCACCAGGTGCGACAAGGTCATGCGCGACCGGCTGCTGCTGGCCATGGTGCTGATCCTGGCCTCGATCGTCTTCTTCACCCTGTTCGAACAGGCGGGCTCGTCGCTGAACCAGTTTTCCGAACGCAATACCAGCCTGCCGAACAACGGTTTCTGGACCGTGACGCCGGCCCAGACCCAGTCGTTCAACGCCGGCTTCATCCTGATCTTCGCACCGGTGTTCGCGGCGCTGTGGGCCTGGCTGGGCCAGCGCAAGCGCGATCCCAACCCGGCGGTCAAGTTCGGCCTTGGCCTGATCCAGGTGGGGCTGGGCTTCTTCGCCCTGGTCTGGGGCGCGCAGTTCCACGACGCCGCCTTCCGCGTGCCGATGATGTTCTTAGGCCTGGCCTATCTGCTGCACACCACCGGCGAGCTTTGCCTCAGCCCCGTCGGCCTCTCCGAGATGACCAAGCTCGCCCCGGCGGCCTTCATCTCGACCCTGATGGCGATCTGGTTTCTGGCCTCATCGGCCGCCCAGTTCTTCGCCGGACTGGTCGCCAAGCTCACCGCGGCCGAGACCGTGGCCGGCCAGGTGCTGGATCCCGGCAAGGCGCTGGCAACTTACGTCGAGACCTTCCGCGACATCGGCCTGGTCGGCATCGGCGTCGGCGTCGTGCTGCTGGCGATCAGTCCCTGGCTCAACCGCCTGGCCCACGGCGTCAACGACGCGGCCAACCACCCGCAGCCCCAGGTCGACTCCACAGCCATCGACCGCGACCCGGCCGCCATGCGCTGAGCCCAGCGGATTAATCTAGACGCTCGTGCCGCCCACCGTCAGGCCGGTGATCTTCAGGGACGGCTGGCCGACACCCACCGGCACGCTCTGGCCGTTCTTGCCGCAGACGCCGACGCCGTTGTCGAAGCAGAAGTCGTCGCCGATCATGCTGACGCGGGTCAAGGCCGAGGGTCCGTCGCCGATCAGGCTCGCGCCCTTGACCGGGGCGACCACCTTGCCGTCCTCGACCAGATAGGCCTCGGTGCACTGGAAGACGAACTTGCCGTTGGTGATGTCCACCTGGCCGCCGCCGAAATTGGCGCAATAGAGGCCGCGCTTCATCGAGGCGATCATCTCGGCCATGGGTGTGTCGCCGCCCATCATGCCGGTATTGGTCATCCGCACCATGGGCATGTGGGCGAAGGATTGCCGCCGGCCATTGCCGGTCTCCTTCATGCCCATCAGTCGCGCACTCATACGGTCGTGCATATAGCCGACCAGTATGCCGTCCTCGATCAGGATGGTGCGATCGGTTGGCGTGCCCTCGTCGTCGACGCTGAGCGAGCCGCGGCGGCCGTAAAGCGTGCCGTCGTCGAAGACGGTGACGCCGGGCGAGGCGACGCGTTCGCCGATACGGCCGGAAAAGGCGCTGATTCCCTTGCGGTTGAAGTCGCCCTCCAGGCCGTGGCCGACCGCCTCGTGCAGCAGCACGCCGTTCCACCCCGGTCCAAGCACCACGTCCATCTCGCCGGCCGGACAGGCGATGGCGTCCAGATTGACCTCGGCCTGGCGGATGGCCTCGGCCACCTGTTCCTTCCAGCGGTGGGGCTCGATCCAGGTCTCGAAGCCGGCGCGACCACCGGCGCCGGAATAGCCGCTCTCGCGGCGACCGTCCTTCTCGAGGGTGACGCCGACATTGACGCGGGCCAGGGGGCGCACGTCGCGCACCAGCTTGCCGTCGGCGCGCAGGATCTCGATCATCCGCCGCTCGCCGGCCAGGCTGACATTGACCTGCTTCACGCGCGGGTCGCGCTCACGGGTATAGGCGTCGATCTCGGCCAGCAGCGCCACCTTGTCGGAGAAGCCGGGGGAGGCGAGGGGGCTCTCGTCGCCGTAGAGCTTGGTGTTGGTGGCCCGGGGGCCTTCGGCGGCGACGCCGGCATGGCCACGCTTGGCCAGGGAGGCGGACGAGGCGGCGCGGCGAATCGCCGCCTCGGAAATCTCGGCGGCGTGGGCGTAGCCTGCGGTCTCGCCGGCCACCACCCGCAGGCCGAAGCCCTCGGTGGCGTCGTAATTGGCCGATTTCAGCCGCCCGTCGTCCCAGAGGAAGGATTCGCTCTCCGAGCGCTCGACGAACAGCTCGCCGTCGTCGGCATTGGTCAGCGCCTCGCCCAGGATGTCGTGGGCGCGGCGCGCATCGACTCCGGCGGCTTCCAGGATCGAGGGGGCTGAGACGTGAGCAGTCATGAAGGGCTCGTTTGAAAGGGTGGGGCGCTGCCAACATAGGCGTCATCGGCCCCTTGCGAAACCTTGGCCGCAAACCAACGGGCATCCGTCTTGGCAATGCCGGACAGACCGCGTATGCACGCCCGCAAGGGGCTGGCCCGCTTTGCGGATGGCTGGCTAAAGCCGCCAAAGGCAAGCATGAGGTCAGGTGGGTTGCGGAGCGTGTTGATGCGAAGGCTCGAGAGTGTTGCGTTTGGACTGACCACGCTTTTTCTGGGCGCGGCGGGTTCGGCGCGCGCGGACGATCTCCTCGGCCAGCCGACGCCCGGCGGCTTTGACCTGCAGCCCGGCGCCTCGGCGCTGAAGCACCAGGCGATCTTTTTCCACAACTGGATCCTGATGCCGATCATCACGGCCGTCGCGGTTTTGGTGCTGACGCTGCTAGTGATCTGCATCGTGCGCTTCAACGCCAAGTCCAATCCGGTGCCGGCGCGCTGGAGCCACAACACCTATGTCGAGATCCTCTGGACCGCGCTGCCGGTGCTGATCTTGACCTTCATCGCCATATTTTCGTTCAAGCTTCTGTTCGCCTATCACGACATGCCGCCGCCCGACCTGACCGTTAAGGCGACCGGCTATCAGTGGTACTGGGGCTATGAATATCCCGACCAGAAGATCGCCGAATACGATTCCAACGTCCTGACCGCGGACCAGGCCAAGGCGGCGAACGAGCCCTATCTGCTCGCCGCCGACAACGCCCTGGTCGTGCCGGTGAACAAGACCGTCCGCGTGCTGGTGACCGGCGCCGACGTCATCCACGACTTCGCGGTGCCAGCCTTCGGCCTGAAGACCGACGCCGTGCCCGGCCGGGTCAACGAGACCTGGTTCAAGGCGGAGAAGACCGGCATGTACTATGGCCAGTGCGACCAGCTCTGCGGGGTCAACCACGCCTTCATGCCGATCATGATCAAGGTCGTGAGCCAGGCCGACTTCGACGCATGGGTCGCCACCAAGGCCCCGCCGCCGGCCGCGGCCTCCTCGGCCCCGGCGGCGTCATCGGCGCCCGCGGCGTCTTCCGCCCCGGCCGGGTCCTCGGCCCCCGCCGCGTCCTCCGCCCCAGCCCAGCCCCAGAAAGTCGCGCAGGCCAGCGCGACGGCGGCCTTGCACTAAGACCGCACGAAGAGAGTATTGAAGATCATGGCGACCGCTTCCGATATCGACCACGGGCACGATCACAGCCACGACGACCATGACGACGGCCATGGGTACGCCCACACGCCGCCGTTCTGGATCCGCTGGCTGTTTTCGACCAACCACAAGGATATCGGCACCCTCTACATCCTGTTCGCCATCTTCGCCGGGATCGTCGGGGGCGCGCTGTCGGGCCTGATGCGCTGGGAACTGGCCGAGCCGGGCATCCAGATATTCCAGGATTCAGGGCTGTTCGGCCACTTCAAGGGCTTCCTGGCCGGGCACCAGGGCTACAATGTCGCCGCCACGGCGCACGGGCTGATCATGATCTTCTTCATGGTCATGCCGGCCATGATCGGCGGCTTCGGCAACTGGTTCGTGCCGCTGATGATCGGCGCGCCGGACATGGCCTTCCCGCGCATGAACAACATCTCGTTCTGGCTGCTGGTGGCCTCCTTCGTGCTGCTCTGCACCTCGATGTTCGTCGACGGCGGGCCTGGACCGGGTTTCGGCGGCGGCTGGACCCTCTATCCGCCGCTCTCGACCACCGGCCACACCGGGCCGGCGATGGACTTCGCCATCCTGTCGATCCACCTGGCCGGGGCCTCGTCGATCCTGGGCGCGATCAACTTCATCACCACCATCTTCAACATGCGCGCGCCGGGCATGACCCTGCACCGCATGCCGCTGTTCGTCTGGTCGATCCTGGTGACGGTGTTCCTGCTTTTGCTGTCGCTGCCGGTGCTGGCCGGCGGCATCACCATGCTGCTCACCGACCGCAATTTCGGCACCCACTTCTTCGATCCGCAGAATGGCGGCGATCCGCTGATGTTCCAGCACCTGTTCTGGTTCTTCGGCCACCCCGAGGTCTACATCCTGATCCTGCCGGGCTTCGGCATCATCAGCCAGGTGGTCTCGACCTTCTCCAAGAAGCCGGTGTTCGGCTATCTGGCCATGGCCTACGCCATGGTGGCCATCGGCTTCCTCGGCTTCATCGTCTGGGCTCACCACATGTACACCGTGGGCATGAACGTGAACCTGCAAGCCTATTTCGTCGCCGCGACCATGATCATCGCCGTGCCGACGGGCATCAAGGTCTTCTCGTGGATCGCGACCATGTGGGGCGGCTCGATCGAGTTCAAGACGCCGATGCTGTTCGCGGTCGGCTTCATCTTCCTGTTCACGATCGGCGGCCTGACCGGGGTCGTGCTGGCCAATGCCGGCATCGACTACTCGCTGCACGACACCTACTACGTCATCGCCCACTTCCACTACGTGCTGAGCATGGGCGCGGTCTTCTCGATCTTCGCCGGCTTCTACTACTGGTTCGAAAAGATGTGGGGCGTGAAGTACAACGAGTTCCTCGGCTCGCTGCACTTCTGGCTGATGTTCGTCGGCGTCAACACCATCTTCTTCCCGCAGCACTTCCTCGGCCTGCAAGGCATGCCGCGGCGCACGATCGACTACCCCCAGGCCTTCGCCTACTGGAACCACATCTCCTCGATCGGCTTCGCCATCACCCTGGTCGGCATGGCCGTGTGGTTCGCGCTTCTGATCGAAGCGGCCGTGCGTCACCGCAAGGCCGAGGCCAACCCCTGGGGCGAAGGCGCGACCACGCTGGAATGGACCCTGTCGTCGCCGCCGCCCTTCCACCAGTTCTCCGAACTGCCGCACATCCACGCCGACGTCCACTAGGCTGGCATTTGGGTATATGAGACGGCCGGGACGGGCGATCGCCGCCGTCCCGAGCCGTGAGCCGAACGTTTGAACCGTATGACCGACATAGCCACAGCCACCGTCGCCGCGCCCGCGCGCTGGCAGGACTATGTCCAGCTTCTCAAACCCCGGGTGATGTCGCTGGTGGTGTTCACCGCCGCCACCGGCCTGGTCTGCGCGCGGACGTCCATGAACCCCTTTCTGGCGGTGATCGCGGTCTTCTGCATCGCGGTCGGGGCCGGGGCGTCCGGGGCGCTGAACATGGGCTTCGATTCCGACATCGACGGCCTGATGCGCCGCACCCGCAACCGGCCGGTGCCGTCGGGTCGCGTGCAGCGTTCCGACGCCCTGGCGCTCGGCGTCATCTTGAGCCTGTTCTCGGTCGGGCTGATGGCGCTGGCGACCAATCTGGTGGCCGCGGGCCTGCTCGCCTTCACCATCTTCTTCTACGCGGTGGTCTATACGCTGTGGCTGAAGCGCTCGACCTCGCAGAATATTGTCATCGGCGGTCTGGCAGGCGCGCTGCCGCCGGTGATCGGCTGGGCGGCGGCGTCGGG
>CALAEG010000413.1 GCA_937890965.1 uncultured Caulobacteraceae bacterium
TTCCATGGATGCGCGCCTCCATTAGCCCGGCCAGGAAAGGAAAATCGTTGTGATAGAGCTACTTGCAAAACTCCGGAATGTTTATCGTCTGACCCCACATATAGCGCTAAAGTTCGCCGATCACGCTATATGTTGCGTTATCTCTGGCTGATTTTCGAGTTTTGCAAGTGGCTCGATATGCAGGATAAATTCATTCCGCGGAATCAAGACTCCCGTAGGTCTGAAGACGGGGGATATTTACTTAACTTGTCCGGTTTACGTAGCACATCATATGGCCGCTCGTTCTTGTTTTGTCCGTTGACGGAGCGGTGTCGCCAACGACCATTTCCTGGTGAGACCGCCAGGACCATTTCCCGGCGCCGACCTGTCTGCTGAGAGAGCGTCGCGCGGAAGGGCGGTCAAGGATGGCCCGCAGGGCCGCCGCGCAGCGGCGCGTAGCGTCCTTGACGGCCCTGAGCACGGCGCGAGGCTGCTGACAGGGCGGGCCTGCGGCGTCATACCGGCCGAGACAACGTGGCCCATGGAAGATCGCATGCGTGCCATCATGATATCGCCGGACCCTCACACGTGCTTTGACGAAATGCGGAAGCAACGGGCTCGGCGGGATTTGCAGCCGGTGGCGATGGAACGTCACGGTGTTGTCGTTGCCGACCTGACGCTCTTCCTTGATGCAGAGGATCTCATTCAGATCCACCCCGGGGATCGCGACAAACGCGGAACCTTCCTGTTCCGCCTTCACGGCGAACCGGGCATTGCGCGCCGGGATATAAACATCGCGGATGAACCGGTCCGCCGCTTCAACCGTCGTGATCGTGGCCAATGCCAGTTCCTTTACCAGCCGATCCTGCAAAGTGTGAAACAGCCGCTCCGATCGACCACGAGCCTGAGGCGAATATGCCGCGATATGCTCGACACCCAGATGGGCCAGCGCTCTGCCAAGCTGGGTCGGGTGATTGCGAGCGGCCGGGCCGCCCGCTTCAGGCGTCTGGAAATAGTGGCTGCCGCGGTCAGTATAGAGACTCAGCGGCAGGCCGTGCGTGGTGAAGACCTCTGATAATGCCCGGAATGTCGAGGCCGTGCCCTCCTCGGGCGTCAGAAAGGCAGAGTAAATCTCGCTCGTCGCGTCATCCATGGTCACGATCAGGTCCATCGCGTCCTGACCCGCCAACCATTCGTGCCGCGAACCGTCCTGATGCAGCATCATCCCCGGTAATGGCCGCCGCGGCCGTTTGCGCCGTTGCGCGCCGCGCCGAGCGGCACGTTGCAGCAATCCTTTCGATTGCAAAAAGGCCTTGGTCCATGTGTACCCCCAGTTGAAGCGATGATCGCGGACCAAATGTTCGTGAAAGTGCCGCGCCGTGAACCCGCTGTAGCGGGTGCGATACAAAGTCTCGACTTCCTGTTCCCGGTCCACCGGCACTCGCTTGCCCGAAGCACGGCCGAGACGGCGGTCCAGCAGCCCGACTTCGTCGGCCTCTTCATACCGCTGACACCAGCGCCGAAACGTCCGCTCGCTGACACCGAGCAGCTCAGCCGCTTCCATCTGGTTGAATTCATCCGCGTCATAACGGTCCAATACGCTCCGGAACCTGATCATTCGCACACCCTGGTGGGCTTATGTCCGGCGCATCCGGGCTCTCCAAAGAGCCCAGCATCACCGGACAGATCGTGTGCTACCTAAACCGGACATATCGTGTGCTACCGACACGCGGCGGCGCGGGGGTGGACGCCGCCGGCGCGCCGCGCGATAGTCGCCGAGGGACCGCCAGAACGGCCGTACGCCCAACAGCGAGGACAGGTCGCGGGAAAAGGCGCGGGGAATGACCAGGATGCATGACTTTGACGTGCTAGCGATCGGTAGCGCCCATCTGGACATTCTGTGCGAGACCGCGCTGGCCGACCTGGGCGTCCGCGACGCACCGGGCACGGTCCGCTTCGCCGCCGGAGGCACCGCGTACAACATCGCCAAGAATCTCAGCCAGCGGGGATACCGGACAGCCCTCTACACGCATCTCAATCCCATCGGCCTTTCCGGCGCGCGCGTTCTGTCAGATCTACGCCAAACAACGATATCGGAACGGTTTGTGGTCATCGACGAAGCCATGCCTGAAAGCGCCTTCTGCGCCCGAATGGCGGCGGGCCGGTTCCACGACGCGGTCTCAGCCATGGCGATTGAACAGGCGCGGTTGGATGGGGCGATACTCGGCGAAGCCATCGCCGCGGCGGCCAGGGTCGTCGTCGATTGCAACCTCCTGCAAGCCCAGATCGCCGAGGTCCTGGCGCTCAGCGCGCGCCTTGGCCGCCCGGTGGCGGTGGCTTGCGTTTCCGCCGCGAAGGCGGGGCGGTATCTCGGGGCGGTCGGCACGGAGGCCAAGGGGGCGGGCCAGCCTGCGCTCGCGGCGATGAACCGTTTCGAGTTCGAGAGCCTTACGGGCCATCCACTGGACGGGTTGTCCGAGCCTACAGGTCCGATCCTCGTCCGGTTGCGGAGCAGGGCCGGCCTGATCAGCGACGGGGACCGCGGCTATTGGGGTGTGACGGAGACGGGCGTGCGGCCCTATCCCGCCCAACCGGCGGCGCGCCCGGGCCCGGGAGGATCTGATCTGGGCGCGGGAGACGCGCTAATCGCTGCCCATTGCGCTGTGATGGACGAGGCGGGAGACGTCGATTGGGACGCCGCTCATGAGCTCTTTTCCGCCATGATCCCGCGCATCTTGGACGAGAGCGGAGCCACCGTTCAGATGGATGGGGCCTTCTGACCCCTGGCCGAAGGGCCAAGGAGCGATGGCGAGCATGTGATGGCGGTCAGCCGCGCGCTGGCAATCCGACAGCAAACTCGGGCATGAGCCGGCGACCCGGACATATAGCCTAGCTCGGTCGTCCCGGGGGCGCGAAAGCAGTCATGGCGTATCCGCGGGATCGGCGCCCAGCCAGACCAATAGCAGGCCGACCGCCAGACCGGTGCGGTCCTGGCCCAGCGAACAGGCGACCACGACAGGGCCCTCGACCGCGATATCGGCAATCCGCCGCGCCGCGGCGCGCTAGACGTCGCCCTCATCCGCAAGGGCGGCCCGGAACTTCCGCACCGGCATTGATGCATAGCGAATCGCCAGTCGGACAAGGAATGACCTGCCAGCCGGGGGGAGTGCCGCGTTTGCCCGCCCAACCCCGCGCCCGATGCGTAGAATCCGCATAGTCCCCCACGGCCGTCGCCCGCTCAACCTGGCAAGCGTCGCCTGCCGCGGGGATAGCCGGGGATCGGGCTAGGCAGCCTCGCGGCGCACGGCCGCGCCGGCAAGGTCCAGCCCCCCGGATCGCGAAAATTGGTGGCCTGCGGTCAACCGACGCCCGCGCCTCCAACGGCTCAGCGGGCCCGGCGCAGGGGAATGCGCTCATGCGACTGGGTGATATAGCCGTCGGGCAGGAACAGGATGTCGGTCAGGTCCAGGTCTCCGGCGCTTTGCGCCTCAGCCAGATCCGCCTCAACTAACAGATGACGGTTGAAGGCGCTTAGCGACGCCTCCGACATGTGGTCGCGCATCAGGTGATAGGGGGTATACATGGTGGGCCGCGGCCGTGCGCCCTCCGCCTTGATCGCGGCGATCGTCGCGCGGGCCCCGGCGGCGGTCGTGCCCGGCAGACCGACGATCACGAAACAGTTCAGCTCCACACCATGGGCGCGGCACCAGCCCGCCACCTCGGAGAAGCGGTCATGGGAGATCTGCTTCAGCTTGGGCATCTGCCCAGAATCTGCGGTCTCGAAGGTCTCGACGCCCACACTGATGCGGCGGCATTGGGCCCGGGCCATCAGCCCCACCAGCGCCTCGTCCAGATGGTGCAGCGTGGTGGCACATTTCCAGGGCATGGCCATGTCGTGGGCCGCCATCGCCTCGCACAATTCAACGATCCAGCGCCGATTCAGCGTAAAGGTGGGGGCGTAGAATGCCACGTATTCGAACGGATGGGCGGCGCGGGCGGCCTGGATATAAGCGATCACGCGATCAACCGGCAACCGTCGCTCATTGCGCCCTTGCATCTTGGGCACGTCGCAGAACGCGCAGTTCACCGGGCAGCCGCGCGCGACCGGCACCACCAGTTCGCGTCGCGAGGGGATGCCGCAGAACTTGTCGCGGTCATCGGCGTAGAGCGCCTCATAGGCGGCGTAGGGGATCTCCGCGACATCCGGCAGCGCCCAGTCCTCCGCCGCGAGTGCCACGCCGGGGCCGGCCGGTTCGCGCCAGCCCTCGGCGTCGCGGAGCACGACGCCGGGCAGCGCCCGGTTTGGACGGCCCGAAGCGGCCCAGTCGAGAACCGCCGCCACCCCGGCTTCGGGGTCGCCGCTGACAACGATCGCATCAAGAGGCAATCGGCGAAAGAAGCCCGAGACCTGATAGCTAAGCCGACCTGCGGTGACGATCACCGCCCCCGGCAAGAGCGCACGGGCATAGTCCGCGGCGCGACGCACGCCCTCGACCACGTCGAACTCGTTGATCAGGATCACCGCGTCATACTTGCCCTGGGCCAACCGGGCGCCAAACGCTTTCCAGTGCACATTAAGGGCACCCGCGTCCCAAGCGTCGACGTCGTGCCCTCGCGCGCGCAGATAGGCGGCGGCGGAGAAGACCGGCAGATGATGGCCGGCGTTGAAATAGCTCGGCACATGCGGTGGCCACGCGACCAAAACTCTCATCTTGTGTCCCTCCTCGGCCGCCCCCGCGTTTCGTCCGCCTGCCCCACTGGGATCATGCCTTCAAAGTTCTCTCCGCCTCCCCCGGGCTCATGATGGTCACCACGCCGCTGCGCTCGAGACGTCTGAGACGGCGCGCCCGGGCCGGTGAGGCGATAACCGTCACGCGGACCTGACGCTGCGCCAGCTCGTTGATCATAGGTACAAAGGCGTGTCGGCGAAAGCCGATAATCAACCGGCAGAGCCGTCCGAAATCGCGGGTCGTGGCGGGGGCGGGGCCAGCCTGCTCGCGCACCTGCCGTGGAAGATGGCCGACCGCCCCGGCGCGGATCGCCCGGACCCGGGCTATGACGCGCCAGAGGCAGATAAGCGGGGCTGTGTCCACCACCAGGGCCATTTCGGCGCGGTCGGCGCGGTTGGCCAGGCTGGACGCGTAATTGCCGTCGATGATCCAGGCGGGTTCGGCCGCGGCCGCGGCCAGCCGGCGGCTCCAGTCGTCGTCGGCCGGGCGGAACCAGTCGGGGGCCCAATAGAGATCGTCAAGATGGACGAGCGGCAGGCCGGTCATGGCGGCCAGAAGCCGGGCCAACGAGGTCTTGCCGGCGCCGGGCGAGCCAAGGATCAGAATCCGCCGCGCGCCTGCCCAGGGCGCCATCACGATCCACCACCGGCGCCCGCGCCGTCGACAAGCCCGTGGATCAGCAGTGATCGCCGCTCGGGCCGGCCCCCCT
Source organism: uncultured Caulobacteraceae bacterium (assembly GCA_937890965.1). Lineage (GTDB taxonomy): Bacteria > Pseudomonadota > Alphaproteobacteria > Caulobacterales > Caulobacteraceae > Poindextera. Next base: position 5,419 of record CALAEG010000413.1, read on the forward strand.
TTACCGCGGTGACTGAGTGCCACGCCTGGTCGGTGCGGGTCAGCGAGATACTGACGCCGAGGCGCGGGGTGATCCGACGGACGGCGGAGGCGGGATCGGCGGTCGCCAGCAGTTCGAGCCGCCCGCCCCAGCTCTCCTCCCAATCGGCGGTGAAGTAGATCAAGTGGCTGAACAGCTTGTCCGCCCCGTCCACATGCGGCGCCAGCCAGTCGCCGCCGCCATGGCGCACAAGGCGCAACTCGATCGAGCCCGCGACCGATTGGCCCAGAAGGCGCGCCATGGCGACGCGATAGTAGGGCGCCAGCAGCGCCTCGATCATGCGCCGCCAGAGCGGGGCGAGGTCGGAGATGTCCGCCAATCCCTCGGGACCCGCGACGGGTCGGGAGAAATTCCGATAGGTCTTGCCGGTCACTCGCGCGCCGCGGTCGCGGCGTTGGTATCCGTCCATGGGAAAGTCGTGGGCCAATTCCTGCTCCGCCGCCACCGTCAGAAATTCCCCCGGCGCGAAGTAGACCCATGTATAGGGGTGGGTATCGACCCGCGCCTCGGCCCAGGCCGGGTTAAACAACCTCGTCATTCGCGCGCCCCGTGGAGCGCCGGTTCGACTGCGGCCGCCAGCGCCCGCGCCAGCTCAGAGAGGAAGGCGTCCATCCGGGCGCGGTCGGCGATCGTGACCCTCAGATAGCCGTCAAGCCCTGTCTCCACCCCCAAAATGGCGGTGCGATAGCCGCGGCGCGAAACCTCTTCCCACACCTCCTCCGCCGGCCTTCCGGCGGGTGGGGCGAAGGTCAGGAAGTTGCCGCCCGAGGGCAAGACCCCACACCCGAGCCCCACGAGCGCCCGCGCCAAATAGGCGCGATTGGCGGCGATATCCGCCCAGATCGCCGCGAATTCCCCCTCCCGCTCCAACGCCATGCTGAGCGCGGCGAGAGCGGGGCCCGAGACCGCGTGCTCCAGATGGGTGAGACCCAGCGCGGCCAGTTGATCAGATCGCCCTCGCATCACGGCCACCCGCGCTCCTGCCAGCCCATGGGACTTGGAGAAGGACTGCACGATGATCGTGTTGGGCCGAGGCCGGGCCAAATGGGCGGTCCAGGGACCGTCGAAGGCCTGATAGCAGGCGTCGATGACGAGGAGATGGTTCCGTGCAGCCGCGATCTCGGCCAACCGGTCGAGGTCCGCCGGCGCCATCACCCCGCCGACCGGGCCGTTGGGCGTGCTGACCGCGATCAGGCCGCCCCGCCGCGCGGCAGCCATCTGTGCCAGCGTCCGGCTCTGTTCAGCGGGGTCGGTGCCGGGTGCCGTGGCGCGGACCAGTTCGATCCCCAGCGCCTCCGCCATGACAGTCCAGGAGAGGTAATTGGGGTGCTGTAACAACAGCGGCCCGGCCGGCCCCCCGCGCGCCCCGGCCGCGAAGCCCATGCATATCTGGCGGATGGCCTGGTCTGAGCCTGGGGAGAGCAGCATCTCGTTGGCCTCGCAGCCGATCTTGGCGGCTAGAAGCGAGATTACCTTGCCCGCGGCCGGATAGACGCGGATGGCTTCGCCGGTGATCGAGCGAGCGATTTCCGCGGCCAGAAGCTCGGCCGCGGGATGCAGCAACTCATTGCTCTTCAGGTTCAGCCGCGGGTCGTCGGCTTGCCGGCGCGCGCCAAGCGTGGCCGCCACCCCGCCGTCTGGGGGACGCGATGTCATCCGGCACCCGCGATACCCGGCACCCCCGCTACGTCCAGCGCGTCCAGCACACCCTCCAGCAGGATCCGGGCTCGTAGCGCGAGCAGGCTGAACGAGCCGGCGTCGCCGATGCCGTGGCTGGTCTCGCAGAGACCATTGAGGAAAAGGATCGGCGTCTGGTCGTCCAACGCCTCGATCCGATAGTCACGGCCCACCACCAAATAGCCATCGTTGTCAAACCGGAAGTGGTCGATCACCTCGGCCAGAATCGGCGGAAAGGGCTCATCCCCCGGTCCGGGCCCCAGGTCGCGATACCCCGTCGCCAAGATCGTCAGATCGGCGTCGAGCGCCGTGACAGCGCCGTCATGGGCGTCACGTAGGCGTAGGAAAACGCGCCCGCCTTCGGGCCTTGCCGATATCATCTCGGCGTTTGCGATCAGGCGGATCATCGGCGCGCCGTCGAGCCGCTGCTCATAGATCCGCATATAGAGCTGGTCGAGCACGTCGCGGTCGACGCAGGAGTAGTTAGTTCGGTTCGTATGCCGGCGCAGCGCGTCCTTCGAGGTCCGGTCGGCTTGGGGGAAATAGTCCACGAAATCGGGGAAGAAGCAGCGTTCACTGAACGGGCTCGTATCCTTCAGCGTCAGACTGACGCC
>CALAEG010000414.1 GCA_937890965.1 uncultured Caulobacteraceae bacterium
TGATCGCCGCGCCGATGCGGCCGGCGGCCACGGTGATGCTCTGGGCCACGCTGCGCACGCGGGTGGGCGCCAGTTCGACGCCCAGCACGCCCGCGCCGGAGACCAGGCCTGGCCCGGTCATGGCGATGTTCAGCGCCCCGTAGACCGCGAACGCCAGGATCGGCATGGCCAGCAGTTGGTGCTGCATCAGGGCGAAGACCCCCAGCACCACAGCCCCGCCAAGGAAGCCCCAGCCCTGCAGCGGCTTGCGCCCAAACCGGTCGATCACGAACAGCGAGCCCAGGACCGAGGCCGGCAGGACGAAAAGGACCTGGGTCAGCAGCGCGAAGGTCACCGCCCCCATGCCCAGGCTCTTGGCGATCAGGTTGGGGCCGAAGAGGATGAAGACGTAGACCACCAGGTCGTAGATCATCCAGAGCAGGGCCGCGGCCAGGATCGGCCGCGCATGCTGGCGGAAGACCTCCCAGAAGCCGCGCAGGTCGACCTCGGGCGCCGCGACCTGGGCGCCGCTGATCTCTTCGATGACGCCCGCGGCCTTGGCCTGTTCGCCGGCCAGCCGCGCCAGATAGCGGGCCGTCTCCGGCATGCGGCGGCGGAAATAGAGCACCGCCAGCGCCGGGATCGCGCCGCCCGCGAGCACCAGCCGCCACTCCAGATCGTGGCTGACGTGCAGCGCGCCGAGCAGCAGCGCGATCAGCGACGCGGCCAGGGCCCCGATCGGCCACATGGTGCCGAAGCCAAGGCCAAGCGCCCGGCCGCGGTCGGCGCGGTTGGAGTGCTCGGCCATGATCACCGGCGACAGCACATAGTCGGCGCCCACACCGATGCCGAGCACGAAGCGGATGGCGATCAGCCAGGTCACGTCGGGCGCAAAGGCCTGGGCCACGGCGGCGATGCCGAGGATGAGGACGTCGAGGCCATAGAAGCGCTTGCGCCCCTTCTGGCCCAGCACGCCGAAACCGAGCGCGCCGATCGCCGCGCCAACCAGGGCCGAGGCGGACAAGAGCGCCGCCTGAACCCCGGTGAGGCTCGACTGGCCGAACGAGGCCAGCACGAACGGCAAAACCAGCGCCAGCGACGACAGGTCATAGCCGTCGCAGAAGACCCCCAGACCCGTCGTCAGCGTCGTGCGCCAATGGAAGGCCTTGAACCTCTGCTCGTCGAGCGCCGTAAACCCGCCTTCACTCACCACCCGCCCCCGAATCCAGACCGACCGCCCACAGTGTCGCCGTGATGATGACGGTGCGACGACAGCTTCACAATGCGTCTGGACCAGACTAGCTGAACCCATGCCCCAGATAGAGATATTGAGCCCCCAATCGCGGTGGCCGAAAGAGTTCGCCGAGATCGGCGCGCGCCTGCGTAGCAGCCTGGGGCCGCTGGCCCTGGCCATCAACCACATCGGGTCGACCTCCGTGCCCGGCCTCGACGCCAAGGACGTCATCGACATCCAGGTGAGCGTTCGCTCGCTCGATCCGGTCGGCCCGCTGCGCGATGCGATCGAGGCGGCCGGCTATCGTCTGCGCGACGATGTCTGGTTCGATCACGTGCCCGCCGGAGACGACCCGGACGCCGAGCACTGGGCCAAGCGCGTGGGCGGCGCGCCCGAGGGCGGGCGGCGGACCCACATCCATATCCGCGTGCTCGGCCGGCCGAACGAGCGCTATGCCCTGCTGTTCCGCGACTTCCTGCGCGCCGCTCCGCCAGCGGCGACGAGCTATGGGCTGATCAAGCGCGAACTGGCCGCGCGCCACGCCGACGACGCGGACGCCTATTACGCGGTGAAGGATCCGGTCTGCGACCTGATCATGGCCGCCGCCGAACCCTGGGCGCTGGCGAGCGGCTGGACGCTTCCGACTTCAGACGCGTGAAAGCGCCAAAAATCGCAAAATCCGCCGCCATCAGAACGGTTTAGGTGGACTTTCCTAGCGCGTTTTTGCATAAGAAATACGTCCGTGACCGGACTGATTCGAAGGTCGTCCATGTTGAAGGCGAAAACGCAAGAGAAGTTCAGCGCCGCCAACGCCAATGGCCAGGATCGGCTGGCGCGGCTGGCCTCGGCGATCGCCGAGGTGCGCTCGGGCGGCCGGATCAGTCCGCGCACCACCAAGCTGCTCGCCTCGGACATCGCCAAGATGGCCAAGAAGGTGGTCGAGGAGGCGGCGGAGGCGGCCATCGACGCCGTGCGCGGCGACCGGGCCGCCGTGGTGCACGAGAGCGTCGACCTGCTCTACAATCTCAGCATCGTCTGGTCCGAGATGGGCATAGACCCGGACGAAGTCTGGGCCGAGATGGACCGGCGCGAGACGGTCATGGGCATGGTCGAGAAACTGCCCAAGATGCGGCCCGACGACGGGATCCTAAAGGCGGTCGAGCCAGACGTCGCCGAGGTCGACGACTAGGGCTTTACGGCTTCTCACTGTCCAAATCGGCCAACTGCGCTGCCGCGTAGCGCTTCGCGCCGCTGCACCGCCCGGTCATGCCGCATTGACGTTGCGACACGGCGATTTCTCCGTGACGGGCGGGCTTGCGCCTTATAGGCCAATGGGCAAAATCGAGCTCAGGGAGAAGACGAGATGAAGGATTTCGCGGGCAAGACGGCGATCGTCACCGGCGGTGGCACCGGCATGGGGCGCGAACTGGTGCGCCAGCTGGTCGCCGAGGGCTGTAATGTGGCGACCTGCGACGTCTCCGCCCGCAACATGGCTGAGACGGTGGAGCTCTGCCAGGCCGCGCGGCCGCCGCAGGGCACCCGCATCACCGCCCATGTCGCCGACGTCTCCATCGAGGCGCAGCTGCAGCGCTTCCGCGACGAGTTCGCCGAACAGCACCAGACCGACAAGCTGCACCTGCTGTTCAACAATGCCGGCATCGGCGGCGGCGGCTCGATGATCGCCGACCGGCGCGAGGACTGGGAAAAGACCTTCAACGTCTGCTGGGGCGGGGTCTATTTCGGCGTGCGCACCTTCCTGCCGATGATGATGAAGGCCGACGAGGCGCACATCATCAACACCTCCAGCGTCAACGGCTTCTGGGCCAGCCTGGGGCCGAACGTCTCGCACACGGCCTATGCGGCAGCGAAGTTCGCGGTGAAGGGGTTCACCGAGGCGCTGATCACGGATCTACGGCTGAACGCGCCGCACATCAAATGCTCGGTGGTCATGCCCGGCCATATCGGCACCTCGATCGCCGCCAATTCGCGCAAGGTGCTGAGCGGCAACGACAGCGACACGCTGTCGGCGGAGGAGCTGACCCGGACGCGGGCGCGTTTCGTCGCCGCTGGCGCCGACAGCGCCCAGCTGACCGACGAGGCCATCCAGGCCATGGCCACGGAGGGCGCCCGGCGGTTCCTGGAGGACGCGCCGATGAGCGCGGCGACGGCGGCCACCGTCATCCTCGACGGCGTCAAGGCCGACCGCTGGCGCATCCTGGTCGGCGACGACGCGCACCGCATGGACGAAATGGTCAGGGCCGAGCCGGAAAGCGCCTATGAGCCGGAGTTCTTCGAGCGCCTGACCAGCGGGGTGGGTTGGCGCCTCGGCCGCTAACCGCAAGAGCGGGCCCTAGGAAAAGTGCGAAGCGGTATTCCGCCCGCAACCCGCTCTAACTCTTAGGAGTCGATCACGTTTATGATTTTGGATTGCTTCAATCCAAAATCATCGTGATCTGGCGCGCCAGACTTTCCTGACAACCGCGCCAACCCGGTGTTCAGCCAGGGTTCATGGCGCGTGGCCAATACTCGCCTTCATCAAGCCGAACCCGGAAAACCCTCCGCGAACGGCCAGGATTTTGAACAAAGCGTTGGAGGTTCTGATGCGCAAGATACTCACAACGGGCTTGGCGGCCCTGACCATCGCCGGCGGCGCCATCGCCACGACCGCCCCGGCGGACGCCGCGCCCCACGGCGGCTATCATGGCGGCAATGGCGGCTGGCACGGTGGCTACGGTTACCGCGGCGGCAACGGCTTCCGGGGCGGCAATGCTCTGGCCGCCGGCGTCATCGGTTTCGGCCTCGGCGCGGCGCTCGCCGGCCCCTACTATGGCGACGGCTATGGCCCCGGCTACTATGCCGACGACTATGCCTACGGCCCCGGCTACGCCACCTGCGTTGGCCGCCAGCGGGTCTGGGACCCCTACTACCACCGCTACATAATCGAGCGCGTCAGCTACGCCTGCTAAGGCCAGCTGATCAGACGCTCGTGCAGCGAGCCCCGCGCCTCTCCCCCAGGCGCGGGGCTTTTCTTTAGGCCCAATACCGCCGCATCGCGCCGCGTGGATCGTTCTCGACGCGGGTGTCGTCGTTCGATGCGGAAGGAGGCTTCGACGTTTCCCAGACTTCTCCCGAAGGGAGAGGTGTTGGAGCGCGCGGCCTCGGCCGGGGGGTTAGTGCACCAGCGCCTTGCCGATTTCCAGGCCGTCGGCGCTGGCCTTGACCTCGATGACCGAGCCGTCGGCGATGTCGCCGGCGAGGAGCTTGCGGGCGATGTTGTCCATCAGCTCCTTCTGGATCACCCGCCGTAACGGGCGCGCGCCATAGATCGGATCGTAGCCGCGTTCGGCCAGCCAGTGCTGGGCGGAAGCATCGACCGAGATGCTGATCTGGCGGTCGGCCAGCAGCTTCTCGACACGCTCAAGCTGGATCTTGACGATCTCGTCCATCTGGGCGCGGCCCAGGCGGTGGAAGAGGATGATCTCGTCGATCCGGTTCAGGAACTCCGGCCGGAAGTGCTTGCGCACCACGTCCATGACCAGGGGGCGGACCGCCTCGACGCTCTCGGCCTCGCCGTCGGCGCTGACCGACTGGTCGGCGAGAAATTCCGAGCCCAGGTTCGAGGTCATGATGATCAGGGTGTTGCGGAAGTCGACCGTGCGGCCCTGGCCGTCGGTCAGCCGCCCGTCGTCCAGCACCTGCAAGAGCACATTGAAGACGTCCGGGTGGGCCTTCTCGACCTCGTCGAACAGCACCACCTGATAGGGCCGGCGCCGCACCGCCTCGGTCAGCGAGCCGCCCTCGTCATAGCCGACATAGCCCGGGGGAGCCCCGATCAGCCGGCTGACCGAGTGCTTTTCCATGTACTCGCTCATATCCATCCGGGTGATGGCGTTCTCGTCGGTGAACATGAACTCGGCCAGGGCCTTGGTCAGCTCGGTCTTGCCGACGCCGGTCGGGCCCAGGAACAGGAACGAGCCGATGGGGCGACCGGGGTCTTTCAGGCCGGCGCGGGCGCGGCGCACGGCGTCGGAGACGGCGGCCAGCGCCTCCTCCTGGCCGACCACGCGGGCGCGGAGCGCGTCTTCCATCTTGAGCAGCTTGTCGCGTTCGCCTTCCAGCATCTTTTCCACCGGCACCCCGGTCCAGCGCGAGACCACCTGGGCGATCTGTTCGGCGTCGACCACTTCCGGCGTCAGGTCGTCGACGCTGTTGGCTTCTTCCTCGGCCAGGCGCTTCTCCAGCGGCGGGATCTCGCCGTAGAGAATCTCCGAGGCCCGCTGCAGGTCGCCGCGGCGTTGGGCCTGGTCGAGTTCGTTGCGCAGCCGGTCGAGGGCCTCGCGCGCCTGGGCGGCCTGGCCGACCTTTTCCTTTTCCGCCTTCCAGCGGCCGGTCATCTCGGCCGACTGGCCCTCCAGGTCGTCGAGCTCGTCCTCGAGCTTTTCCAGCCGCTGTTTCGAGGCGGAATCGGTCTCCTTGGACAGCGCCTCGCGCTCGATCTTCAGCTGCACGATGCGGCGGTCGATCTCGTCCAGCTCCTCGGGCTTGGAGTCCACGGCCATGCGCACGCGGCTGGCCGCCTCGTCGATCAGGTCGATCGCCTTGTCGGGCAGGAAGCGGTCGGTGATGTA
>CALAEG010000415.1 GCA_937890965.1 uncultured Caulobacteraceae bacterium
TCAGAACGACGACCTCGGCAAAGACTATCTCAACGGCATCAAGGCCGGCCTCGGCGACAAGGCCGCGACCATGATCGTGGCCGAGGCGTCGTACGAAATGACCGACCCGACCATCGACTCGCAGATCCTCAAGCTGAAATCCGCCGGCGCCGACCTGTTCTTCAGCGCGTCGACACCGAAATTTGCGGCGCAGGCGATCAAGAAGAACGCCGAGCTCGGCTGGAAGCCGGTGCATATCCTCGACATCAACGCCACTTCAGTGGGCGCGGTGATGCAGCCCGCCGGCCTGGAGGCCTCCAAGGGCGTGATCAGCGTCAACTACGGCAAGGATCCGCTCGATCCGACCTGGAAAGACGATCCGGGCATGAAGAGATATTTCGACTTCATGGCGAAGTATTTTCCGGAAGGCGACAAGAATTCCAACTTCAATATCTATGGCTACAGCACGGCGCAGCTGATGGTCCATGTCTTGAAACAGTGCGGCGACGATCTCACCCGCGAAAACGTGCTCAGGCAGGCCACCAATCTGAAGAATGTTCAGTTGGACCTCTCGCTGCCCGGGATCGTCGGCAACACCACCCCCAACGATTATCGGGTCAACAAGCAGTTGCAGATGATGAAATTCAACGGCGAGCGCTGGGAGCTGTTCGGCCCCATCCTCGAGGACAGCGGCCCTGCCGGCTGAGGCGCTCCGTCCTGATAGCCTGCAGCGCGGCCATCGCGAACGCTGCTCGCAATCGGCCTCAAATTCTCGCCCGCGGTAGGGTTAAGCGGGTCTGAACGCCTTGTCCGTCAGGCAGTTACGCATCGCGGCGGGCGTTGCGATTAACCATCGTTTAAGACGGCTTTAAACCCGCCCCGCTACCTTGGCCCGCATCTTATGGTGTGGGCGTTCGCGTATGGCGTGGGGACAAAAAAAAGGCGGCGGACGCAAGGAGCCGCAATTCGGCCTCGCCGCGTCGCTCGCCGAATTGCGTCTCGGTCCGCAGGATCGCGTGGCGCCGGCCGAAGAAGACAAACCGAAGAAGCCATCGTCCAGGCGCAGACCCATCGACAGCGACGACGACGAGGCTCCGCGCGAGCGCAAGCCGCGCGCCAGCCGGTCCAGCCGCAAGCGCAAAGCTGGCGGCCGGGCGCGCGGCGGTCTGTTTCGCCTGTTCTATTGGGGCGCGGTGCTCGGCCTGTGGGGCGCGATCGCGGTGGTCGGCGTCATGGTTTGGGTCGGCGCGCATCTGCCGCCGATCCAGTCGCTTGAAATCCCGAAACGGCCGCCGACGATCCAGATCACCGGCCTCGACGGCAGTGTGCTGGCTACCCGGGGCGAAATGGCCGGCGCCAATGTCTCGCTGAAGGATCTGCCGCCCTATTTGCCGAAGGCCTTCATCGCCATCGAGGACCGCCGCTTCTATTCGCATTACGGCGTCGATCCCTTGGGCATCGCACGCGCAGCGGTGACGAACATCCTGCATCGCGGCGTTTCGCAAGGCGGCTCGACGCTCACCCAGCAGCTGGCCAAGAATTTGTTCCTGACCCAGGAGCGCACGTTTCAGAGGAAATTGCAGGAAGTCGAACTGGCGTTTTGGCTGGAGCGCAAGCACTCCAAAGCCGAGATTCTCGAACTCTACCTCAACCGGGTCTATTTCGGCTCCGGCGCCTATGGCGTCGAGGCCGCAGCCCAGCGCTATTTCGGCAAGTCCGCCAAGAACGTGACGCTGGCGGAGGCGGCGATGCTCGCAGGCCTGGTGAAGTCGCCGTCCCGGCTGGCGCCCAACCGCAACCCCGAAGGCGCCGAGCAGCGCGCCCAGACGGTGCTCACCGCCATGGCGGACGCCAGGTTCATCACCGAGGCCCAGGCGCAGGCCTCGATCGGGCATCCCTCCTATCATGTGAAGCCGGTGGGCGCCGGCACCGTCAATTATGTGGCGGACTGGATCGGCGAAGTGCTCGACGAT
>CALAEG010000416.1 GCA_937890965.1 uncultured Caulobacteraceae bacterium
ATGCGGAGGTCCTGCGCCGCTATCTGCGCGCCTATCAGGACGTCCAGCCGCTCAACATCGGCGAGCTGTGGGCGGTCGCCATCAGCTTGCGGATCGTCCTGGTCGAGAATCTCAGGCGGATCGCCAAGCGGGTCGTGGACAGCCGCGCGGGGCGTCGCGCGGCAGATGAGCTGGCCGACCGGTTGCTGGGCGCAGGGGGCCGCACGGCGGACCTGCCCAAGACGGTGCTGCCGCTGCATCCTCAGACGACCTTCCCTGACGCCTTCCTTGTACAGCTGGTTCATCGGCTGCGCGATCAGGATCCCGGTATCGCCCCGGCGTTGGTGTGGCTCGATGAGCAACTGACCAGGCAGGGGAGGACCGCCGACGCTGTCGTTCTCGACGAACATCAGAGGCAAGTCGCCAGCAGCCTCACGGTGCGTAACATCATCACCAGCATGCGCCTCATCTCCGACGTCGACTGGACGGAGTTGTTCGAGCGTGTCAGCCTGGTTGACGCCATCTTCAAGGCTGGAAGCGCCTTCGAGAACATGGATTTCCCGACGCGCAATCTCTTTCGCAGCGCTGTCGAACAGCTCGCCCGCGGCTCCGATCTTACCGAATTGGACGTGGCTCGCGCGGCCGTAACGATGGCCAAGCGTGCACTCCACGCAAACGCTGATGGGAGCGCAGCGCGCCTCGCCGATCCAGGCTATTATCTGATCGCCGGCGGCCGGGCTAGCTTCGAAGCGGCGATCAGCTTCAAGGCGCCGGCCAAGGCTTGGCCGGGACGCCTATATCGCGCGCTGGGCATCGGGGGCTACGTCAGCGCTGGCGCGGTCGTCGCAGCCGGCCTACTGGCCATTCCTCTGTCTGTCGCCGCATTGAGCGGCGTGGAATTGAGATGGCTGTTGCTGCTTGGGGTGCTGGGGTTGGTCCCGGCGATCGACGCGGCGGTCGCGCTCGTTGACCACATCGTCACCCGAGGTTTCTCTGCCACCTTGTTGCCGGCGCTGGAGCTGCGTGGCGGAATCCCCGCGGACCTGCGCACGCTGGTCGCCGTCCCGACGCTGTTGACCTCGCTCAAGGACATCGAGGAGCAGATCGAACGGCTCGAAATCCACTACCTGGCGAGCCCTGAGGGAGACCTTCACTTCGCGCTGCTGTCCGATTGGCGCGATGCGCCGAGCGAGCACGTGGATGGGGACGACGCGCTGCTGGCCTCCGCGAAGGAAGGCATCGCTAGGCTGAACCAGCGATACGGACCAGCACCGGGCGGCGAACGCTTCCTGCTATTGCACCGCCGGCGTGTCTGGAACGGGGGCGAAGGCTGCTGGATCGGGTGGGAACGCAAGCGCGGGAAGCTGTGCGAACTCAATCGGCTCCTGCGTGGCACCCAAGACACCACTTTCCTGACGCCCCCCGCCGTGCCCAAGAACGTCCGCTATGTGATCACGCTCGACGCGGACACGCGGCTCCCGCGCGAAACGGTCGGGCGACTCATTGGCAAGATGGCGCATCCCCTCAACCGGCCGCGTCTGGACGCCGCCCTGGGCCGAGTCGTCGAAGGGTACGCAGTGTTGCAGCCCCGGGTCACGCCAGCGATGCCGGTGGGGCGCGAAGGCTCGCTCTTCCTGCGCGTTTTCTCGAGAGCCTCGGGCATTGATCCCTACGCCGCTGCGGTCTCGGACGTCTACCAGGACCTCTTCGGCGAAGGGTCCTATACGGGCAAGGGCATCTACGACGTGGACGCCTTCGAGGCCGCGCTGCACGGACGCGTGCCCGACTCGATGCTCCTCAGCCATGACCTGTTCGAGGGGATATTCGCCCGCGCCGGCCTGGTCTCAGACGTGGAGGTCGTGGAGGATTTCCCGGCGCGCTATGACGTCGCCGCCCTTCGCCACCATCGCTGGGCGCGTGGCGACTGGCAGCTGCTCCCATGGATCGTCGGACGAGGCCCGAGTGGGGCCGCTCGTCGATCGCCAGTTCCCGCGATCGGCCGCTGGAAGATGCTCGACAACCTGCGCCGCTCGCTCTCGGCGCCGTCGATCGTCGTAGCCCTGATCGCAGGATGGGCCATGCCTCTTCAAGACGCGGCAGTCTGGACAGGTTTCATCCTGTCGACGATCGTTCTGCCGCCTCTCATTCCACTGATGGTGGAGATCGCGCCGCGCCGCCCCGGCGTGACGCTGCGCAATCACCTTCGCGCCCTGGGCGCAGAGCTGCGTCTTGCACTCATCCAGTCCGGCCTGATGATCATTTTCCTGGCGCACCAGGCCTGGCTGATGAGTGACGCCATCGTCCGCACCCTGGCCCGGCTCACGGTGACGCACCGCCGCCTTCTCGAATGGGTTCCGGCCGCCCACGCGGCGTTCAGCCGTCGTCCGAGCGTTTGGCGCTTCTACCGCCGGATGTCGGGGGCGGTCATCATCGGCGCCGCGGCGATAGCCGTGGCCTTGATCTGGGGGCGGTGGACCTGGCCCTTGGCCGCGGCGTTCATGGGCGCGTGCTTCGTGTCTCCCGCCGTCGCTTTCTGGGCAAGCTTGTCGCCCCGGGTCGTGGGCCGCCGTCCATTGGCCGAAGCCGACGCGCGCGGTCTGCGCTTGGTCGCCAGGAAGACGTGGCGTTTCTTCGAAGCCTTCGTCACTCCGGCCGACAACATGCTGCCGCCGGATAACTTCCAAGAAGCTCCGGAGCCGGTGACAGCCAATCGCACGTCGCCGACCAACATCGGCCTTTACCTGCTGTCGGTAGCATGCGCGCGGGACTTCGGTTGGATCGGGACGCTCGAGGCCGTTGAGCGGCTAGAGGCGACGCTGGCGACCATGGCTCGCATGGCGAAGTACCGCGGTCACTTCTACAACTGGTACGACACCCACGACCTGCGGCCGCTCGATCCGCAGTATGTTTCCTCCGTCGATAGCGGCAACCTGGCGGGACACCTGATCGCGCTCGCCAATACGTGCCGTGAGTGGCATGCCCCGTCCCTGGCGCCGCAGCAGCGTTTTCAAGGCGTCGCGGATGCTCTCGAACTGGTCCGGGACGAGGCCCGCCGGTTACGCGAGCATCGCAAGTCGCTGGCCGTGTCCTGGCGGCGGCTCGACGACGAGATCGAGCGTCTGGCAGCCGGCCTGCTTCAGGCGAGCGCCGGCGGCGCCGGCGTCAAAGACGGGCTGGGTGAACTCTCTGAACAGGCCGCGGTCCTGGCGGATGCGGTCCGCGAGATCGCCCTCGAAGAAGATAACCAGACTGGGGCGGACCTGCAGTTCTGGACCGATGCGGTCCGCGCCTGCTTGGAGAGCCACCGGCGCGATCTTGACGCCCCGCTCTCCCCCTCGCTGGAAGCACGGCTGAAGGTGCTGGAGGAGAACGCGCGGTCGACGGCGCTGTCGATGGACTTCGGCTTTCTGCTCGACCCCGACCGGCGCTTGCTCTCGATCGGTTTTCGGGCGTCTGAGGGCGCGCTCGATCCTAACTGTTATGACCTTCTTGCCTCGGAAGCGAGGCTCGCAAGCTTTGTGGCCATCGCCAAGAGGGACGCGCCGGCGCGCCACTGGTTTCGTCTGGGCCGCGCCGTGACACCGGTGGCGAACGGCGCAGCGCTGATCTCGTGGTCTGGCTCGATGTTCGAGTACCTGATGCCTTCCATCGTCATGAGGGCGCCGGCCGACAGCCTGATCGAGCAGACCAATCGGCTCATCGTCCGCCGCCAGATCGAATACGGGGCGACGCTGAAGACGCCTTGGGGCGTGTCGGAATCCGCTTACAACGCACAAGACCTGGAGTTCGCCTACCAGTACTCCAACTTCGGGGTTCCGGATCTCGGCCTAAAGCGCGGGTTGGCGGACAATGCGGTGGTCGCTCCCTACGCTACCGCCCTGGCGAGCATGGTCGACCCGCAGGCCGCCGCGCGGAACTTCGAGCGCCTCGAGACCATGGGCGCTGGCGGCCGCTACGGCTTCTACGAGGCGCTGGACTTCACGGCCGCCCGGGTCCCGGACGGCGAACGCGTCGCCATCGTGCGCGCCTTCATGGCCCACCACCAGGGCATGACGATCACCGCCATCGCCGACACCCTGCTGGACGGCGTGATGCGAAGCCGCTTCCACGCCGAACCGATCGTCCAGGCGACAGAGCTCCTTCTGCAGGAGCGCGTGCCACGCGAGGTCACCACGACCCCGCCGTCGGTCTCGGAGACGATGTCGGCGGCCAGGATCCACGAGATCGAAGCACCCGGCGTTTGGCGAAAGGTCAGTCCGCGCAGCGCCACGCCGGCCACACAGCTGCTGTCGAACGGCCGCTACTCCGTGATGCTCACGGCCGCCGGATCTGGCTATAGCGCCTGGCGCGACTTGGCGGTGACCCGCTGGCGAGAGGACGCCACCTGCGACGATTGGGGCTCATACATCTACCTCAGAGAGGTCGCGAGCGGCGAGGTCTGGTCGGCGACCTACCAGCCGATTGGAGCCGAACCCAAAGCGTACGAGGTCACGTTTAACGAAGATCGCGCCGACTTCACGAGCCTCGATGGCGACTTGGCGACCACCCTTCGGGTGCTGGTCTCAACCGAAGACGATGCGGAAGTGCGCCGCGTGACCATCTCGAATTCCGGCGATCGCGCCTGCGAGGTCGAGGTAACCTCCTACGCCGAACTGGTTCTTGCGCCTCAGGCCGCCGACATTGAGCACCCGGCGTTCTCCAAGCTTTTCATCGAGACCGAGCATCTGGAGGGCCTCGGCGCCATCGTGGCGACGAGGCGACGGCGGGCACCGACGGAGCCGCAGATCTGGGCCGCGCATCTGGCGGTTGTCGACGGCGAGGCTGTGGGCAAGCGCGAGTTCGAGACCGACCGGGCGCAGTTCCTGGGCCGCGGCGGCGGCATTAGCGCGCCGAGCGCAGTGATGAGCGGCCGCCCGCTCACGGGCGCGACCGGGGCGGTGCTCGATCCGATCTTCGCCTTGCGTCGCCGGGTGCGGGTCGCGCCGGGAGCAACGGCGCGCGTCGATTTCTGGACGATGGTCGCCTCCTCGCGGGAGGACGTCCTCGATTTGGTCGACAAGCACCACGACGTCGGCGCGTTCGAGCGAGCCGCCGCGCTCGCCTCGACCCAGGCCCAGGTGCAGTTGCACCATCTCGGCATCAATCGGAGCGAGGCAGCGCAATACCAGCGTCTGGCCGGGCACCTTGTCTACGCCGCACCGATGCTACGCCCGCCGTCGGAGATCATTGCAAGCGGGAGCGGAGGGCAGCCGAGTCTGTGGACCCTGGGCATATCCGGCGATCTGCCGATCATCCTCGTCCGCATCTCCGACATCAACCAACTCGACGTCGCCCGCGAGGCACTGCAGGCGGTGGAATACTCGCGGATGAAGCGGCTTGCGGTGGACCTGGTCATCCTCAACGAGCGCGGCTCTTCCTACTTTCAGGACTTGCAGATCGCGCTCGAAACCCTGGTGAGGGCCAGCCAATCCCGGCCACAGCTCGGCGAGGAGCGGCCGTCAGGGCACATCTTCATGCTGCGCGCGGACTTGATCTCGCCGGAGGCGCGGGCCCTTCTCGCGTCCGTCGCGCGTGTCGTCCTGTTAGGAGAGCGCGGACGGCTCGCCGATCAGCTTGAGGGCACGCCCGAGGCCAGGCCCTCGCCTCGGGCCGTGGCAAGACGAGCCATACCCGCTCCCGAGCTTCAGGTAGCGCGCCCTGCGCCTAGCGCGGAGTACTTCAACGGGCTGGGCGGCTTCACAGAGGGTGGACGCGAATATGTGACGATCCTGGGCCCAGGCCAATCGACTCCGGCGCCGTGGATCAACGTGGTCGCCAATCCCGTGTTCGGCTTCCAGGTGTCGGCCGAGGGCGGCGGCTACGCTTGGTCCGTGAACAGCCGGGAGCATCAGCTGACGCCGTGGTGCAACGACCCCGTCAGCGACCGGCCCGGCCAAGCCTTCTATCTCAGGGACGAAGAGACCGGGGACCTCTGGACCCCCACGGCGTTGCCGATCCGAGATGAAGCGGCGACCTATGTGGCACGGCATGGCTGGGGTTACAGCCGCTTCGAACACGCCTCGCACGGCGTCGCCGCGGAGCTGCTGGAGTCCGTTTCGCTCGTCGACCCGGTGAAGATATCGCGACTGAAGCTGCGCAATCTCTCGGGCCGCTCCAGGCGTCTGTCGGTGACCACCTATGTGGAATGGGTCCTCGGCGCCACACGCGGCGCGGCGGCGCCATTCGTGACCACGCGCGTCGATCCGGGCAGCGGGGCGATTCTGGCGACCAATCCGTGGAACCCAGCCTTTGGCGAGCGTGTCGCCTTCGCCGACCTTGCCGGGCGACAGACGAGCTGGACCGGCGACCGCCGGGAGTTCATCGGCCGCAACGGCGCGCTCGCATGGCCTGCGGCCCTTACCGACGGGGCGCCGCTGTCGGGCCGGGCTGGATCGGGGCTCGACCCCTGCGCGGCGCTCCAGACAACGGTCAAACTGGCGCCGAACGGCGTCGCGGAGATTGTCTTCTTTCTCGGCGACGCCCCTGATGAATCCGAGGCGCGCTCGCTGATCGCCCGCTACCGCAAGGCCGACCTGGAGGCTGTGCTTTCGGAGGTCCGCCGCTTCTGGGACGAGATCGTCGGCGCGGTTCAGGTCAAGACGCCTGACCGGTCGATGGATATCATGCTCAACGGCTGGCTCACCTACCAGACTCTAGCGTGCCGCGTCTGGGCGCGGTCGGGATTCTACCAGGCCAGCGGCGCCTACGGCTTCCGCGACCAGTTGCAGGACTGCATGGCCTTGGCCACGGTCCGTCCGTCGATGACGCGGGAGCACCTCCTCAGAGCCGCCAGCCGTCAGTTCGTCGAAGGTGATGTCCAGCACTGGTGGCTGCCGCACTCCGGCCAGGGCGTGCGCACGCGGATCTCAGACGATCGCTCGTGGCTGGCCTACGCCACGTTGCACTACGTCAAAGTGACCGGCGACGCCGCAGTGCTCGATGAGGCGGCGCCTTTCCTCACTGGCCAGGCGCTCAAGCCCGGCGAGAGCGCCAGCTTCTTCCAGCCGACCGTCACGGACGAGCCCGGCAGTCTCTACGAACACTGCGCCCGCGCCCTGGACGCCAGCCTGGCGGTGGGCAGCCACGGGCTGCCGCTGATCGGCAGCGGCGATTGGAACGACAGCATGAACCGCGTCGGCGAGGGCGGCAAGGGCGAGAGCGTGTGGTTGGGCTGGCTGCTGCACGCCGCGCTCGACGCCTTCGCAGAGATTGCCGAAACGCGCGGCGATCAGGCGCACGCCGCGAAATGGCGGGCGCATATGAAGGCGCTGAGCGGGGCCTTCGAGCATCAGGCATGGGACGGCCATTGGTATCGGCGCGGCTGGTTTGATGACGGCTCGCCGCTCGGCTCGGCGATGAACGTGGAATGCCGCATCGATTCCATTGCCCAGTCCTGGGCGGTGATCTCCGGCGCCGCGCCGCCCGATCGCGCGGCCCAGGCCATGGCGGCCGTCGAACGCGAGCTGATCCTGCCCCACGATGGCCTGGCGCTGTTGCTCACGCCGCCCTTCGATCGCTCTGCCCTCGACCCCGGCTACATCAAGGGGTACCCGCCGGGCGTTCGCGAGAACGGCGGGCAGTATACCCATGCCTCCCTCTGGTCCGTGATGGCCTTCGCGGAGCTCGGTGAGGGCGACAAGGCGGCGGCTCTCTTCTGGATGCTCAATCCCATCAACCACGCTCGCACGCGCACCGACATGCAGCGCTACAAGGTGGAGCCCTATGTGGTTGCGGCCGATGTCTATGCCGCTCCGGCCCACGTCGGGCGCGGCGGTTGGACTTGGTACACGGGCTCGGCGGCCTGGATGCAACGCGCCGGCGTCGAGAGCATCCTTGGTCTTCGCATCGAGGGCAACGCCCTCCGTCTTGAGCCTTGCATTCCGAGGTCATGGCCCCGTCTCGAGATAACGCTCCGACATGGCGCCTCGCGCTATGAAATCGTTGTCGAGAATCCGCAGGGAGTGCAGCGCGGCGTCGCTGCCGCCGAGCTCGATGGCGCGACGATCACCGCGCGGCCGCTTTCTATCCCGCTCAAGGACGACGGCGCCGTGCATCGCCTTCAGGTTCGCCTCGGCTGATCTTGGCGGATCGGGCTCGGTTTCCACACGGTCGTGGATTTGGGGTGAGGCGGCTTCTATTCCGCCGCGACCGGCCGGCGCTCCGCGTCCGCCACCACCTTAAGCGCGCTGATCAGGCTGGACGGGTTGACGCTGATGGAATCGATCCCCCAGCCCACCAGGGCGGCGGCGATCTCCGGATAGTTCGCGGGCGCTTCGCCGCAGATGCCGACATGCCGACCGTTGCGCTTTCCTCCCGTGACGGCGAGCCGTAACATCTCCATCATGCCGGGGTCGCGCTCATCGAAATCGAAGGCGACAATTTCTGAATCGCGGTCGACGCCCAAGGTAAGCTGAGTCAGGTCATTGGAGCCGATGGAGAAGCCGTCGAACAGCTCGGCGAAGGCGTCGATCCGGATCACATTATTCGGGATCTCGCACATGACGTAGACCTTCAGCCCGTTCTCCCCGCGCCTCAGCCCGTGGCGCTCCATGGCCGCGATCACTCGCCGGGCCTCCTCCTCGCGACGGACGAACGGGACCATGATTTTGAGATTGGTGAGGCCCATCACCTCGCGCACGCGGCGCAAGGCAGCGCATTCGAGAGCGAAGCCAGCCGCATAGGCCGGATGGTCGTAGCGTGAGGCCCCGCGGAAACCCAGCATGGGGTTCTCCTCCTTGGGCTCGAAGCCGGCGCCGCCGAGCAACCCTGCGTATTCGTTGGTCTTGAAGTCCGAGAGGCGAACAATTACCGAGCGCGGATAGAAGGCCCCCGCGATCGTCCCGACCCCTTCCGAAAGGCGCTCGATAAAGAAGTCGGTTGGCTGCTGATAACCCCGGGTCGCTCGCGCGATTGCCGCCCTGGCCTTCGCCGACGTGACCTTGGCGGGCTCGGCCAGCGCCATCGGGTGGATGCCGATATGCTCCTGAATGATAAATTCCATCCGCGCCAGGCCGACGCCGGCGCACGGCAGCATGGCCGTGCTGAAAGCCAAGTCGGGATCGCCGAGATTGACCATGACCTCGGTCTTCGGCTTGGGCAGGTCATTGAGGTGGATCGCCAAAGCCTCGAAGGGAATGGCGCCCTCATAGACCCGCCCCACGTCGCCTTCCGCGCACGAGACCGTCAGCGTCGCGCCGGTCCGGAGCTTGGAGGTCGCATCGCCTGTCCCCACTACCGCCGGCACGCCGAGCTCGCGCGCCACGATCGCCGCATGGCAGGTGCGCCCGCCGCGATTGGTGACGATCGCCGCGGCCGTCTTCATCACCGGCTGCCAGTCGGGCGTGGTGGTTTCGGACACCAGGATCTCGCCGGGACGGACGGTGTCCAGATCGTGAATGGAATAGACCACGCGCGCGAGCCCGGTCGCAATCTTCTCGCCGACCGCGCGTCCGGTGACGAGGACCGGCCCCGATCCCTTGATCGCGTAGGTCTGGAGGGTCTGGGCCGAGCGGCGCGAGGCAACCGTCTCGGGCCGCGCTTGGACGATGTAGAGATCCCCGTCCTCGCCGTCTTTCGCCCACTCGATGTCCATGGGCGTGGACCGACCGGCCTTCAATGAATAGTGATCCTCGATGGCGATCGCGTAGCCGGCCAGGGCGAGGACGTCCTGGTCGGAGATGCAGAACCGCTCCCGCTCCGCCTTCGAAGTCGGCTTGTTCCCGGTCCTCGCCTTTCCGCTCGGATCCTTGGCATAAGTCATCCTGAGCTGCTTGGCGCCCAACCTCCGCCGGAGCAACGCCCGAAATCCCTTCCGGAAAGTCGGCTTGTGCACATAGAACTCGTCAGGATCGATGCCGCCCTGAACGATGTTTTCGCCAAGGCCGTAGCCGCCTGTGACGAAGACCACGTCGCGGAACCCGGACTCGGTGTCGAGGGTAAAGATCACGCCGCTCGAGCCGACATCCGAGCGCACCATCATCATGA
The DNA here is from genome assembly GCA_937890965.1 of uncultured Caulobacteraceae bacterium. GTDB lineage: Bacteria > Pseudomonadota > Alphaproteobacteria > Caulobacterales > Caulobacteraceae > Poindextera. Next base: position 10,003 of record CALAEG010000416.1, read on the forward strand.
CCGCCACCGACAGGGCCACCTTGAAGTGGTCGAAACCGTTGTCGAGGCGATAGCCGATGGCTCGATTGGTGAAGAGCGAGGCGAAACACCGCCGGCAAGCCTCGACCACGGCCGCCTCCCCGCGCACGTTCAGGTAGCTATCGTGCTGACCAGCGAAGCTCGCGGTCGGCAGATCCTCGGCCGTCGCCGAACTGCGGACGGCGACGGACAGCTTCCCTCCGCACGATTTCTTCAGGTCCCGGCAGGCGGCCACGATCTGCCGGCGGAGCTCCTCGCCGGCGGTGGCGGCGTAGACGATCTTGCGCGAGGCGGCCGCGCGCTCGGTCAGAAGATCGACATCGCTCTTGTCGAGGCCATCGAGCA
>CALAEG010000417.1 GCA_937890965.1 uncultured Caulobacteraceae bacterium
GACGTGGGTTCAGGATCGCTCGACCTTCGCGGACGCGACGGGCTGTTCGACGCCCTGGGCGCACGGACCTTCGACGTCATCGTGATCGGCGGCGGCATCACCGGGGCCGGCGTCGCAAGGGATGCGGCCATGCGGGGCCTGAGCGTCGCCCTGGTCGAGGCGCGGGATTTCGGCTCGGGCACCTCCAGCCGGTCGTCCAAGATGATCCATGGCGGCCTGCGCTACCTGCCCATGGGCGACATCGCCCTGGTGCGCGAGGCGGCCTCGGAGCGGAAGATCGTCCAGGCCATCGCCCCGCACCTGGCGCGCGAGACGCCCTTCGTCATTCCGGCCAAGACCGGCGGGACGATCGCCAAACTGCGTGCGGGTCTGTGGACGTTCGAAAAACTAGGCGGCGTGCCCAAGAGCCGCAAGCACGAGGTCTGGTCCCTGGCCGAGCTCGAGGCCAACGAACCGGCCATCGCCGCCACGGGTCTGGCCGGCGCGGTGGTCTATCCGGAATATCTTACCGATGACGCGCGGCTGACCCTGGCCAATGTGCGCGGCGCCGCCGACCACGGCGCGGTGGTCGCCAACTACTGCGCCGCCGAGGCCATCCTGACCGAGAACGGCCGCGCCACAGCCGTCATCGTGCGCGAGACGCTGCCCGGCGCGCCTGCGCGGACGGCGCGGGTGAGCGCGCGGATGATCGTCAACGCGGCGGGGCCCTGGGTCGACGCGGTGCGCGCGCTTGAAGCGCCGGGTGCAACGGGCCGGCTGAAGCTCACCAAGGGCGTCCACCTGGTCGTACCGCGTGAGAAACTGCCGGTGTCACGCACCATCATCTTCCCGGCCGCCGACCGCCGCAGCGTCTTCGCCGTGCCCAAGGGCGAGACCACCTATATCGGCACCACCGACACCTTCCATCCGACCACCGAAGACTGGCCGGAGATCACCGCCCAGGACGCGGACTACCTTCTTACCGCCGCCGCCGCGTGGTTTTCGGTATCCCCGCTGACCCGCGTCGACATCGCCTCGGCCTGGTCCGGCGTGCGGCCCCTGGTGGCTGAAGAGGGTAAGTCGGCGTCGGACATCTCGCGCAAGGACGAGCTCTGGACCGGCCCGGCCGGCGTGCTCTCCATCGCCGGCGGCAAGCTCACCGCCTTTCGCAAGATGGCCGAGCGCGTGGTCGACCAGATCGAGGAAGCGCTGGGCCGCAAGCTCAGCAAGAGCCGCACCGCGACGGACCCCCTGCCCGGCGGCGACGTCGATGTCGCCGCCATGACCGCTTCGCTGGTCGCGGCCGGGGTTTCGCCCGAGGCGGCGGCGCGCAGTGTCGGCCTCTATGGGTCCGAGGTGGAAGCTGTCGGGAACGGCGCGGCGGCGGAAGCCACGTATGCCGTGCTGTACGAGGGCGCGCTGACCCTGGAAGACTATTGGGTAAGACGCGGCGCCCGGGCCTGGTTCGACCTCGATCCGGCCTTCCCGGCCCTCGACGCCGCCGCCGAGGTCATGGCGCCGCTGCTGGGCTGGTCGGCGGCGGCGCGGCAAAACCAGATCAACCACTGCCGGGCGCTTCGCAGCGACGCCCTCTCAAATCTGCGGGCCGAGCAGCCCCTGGGAGCCGAGACCGCATGACCACTCCGATCGTCGACGCCCTGCGCGGCGCCCTTGGCCCAGACCAGGTGCTCACCGACCCCGCGCGCCTGGACGAGCGCCGTCACGACTACTGGATGGTCAGCCACCTGCGCGATCGCGGCGCCACGCCGGCGCCACGCCCGGCCTGCGTCGTGCGGCCCCGTTCCGTCGCCGACGTGCAGGCGACCTTGCGCCTGGCCAATGAACGCGGGACCCCGGTCATCCCGTTTGGCCTCGGCAGCGGCGTGGTCGGCGGCGTCATCGCCCGGCCCGACGCCATCCTGCTCGACATGTCGGCCATGAGTGCGGTTCGCTTCATCGATCCGGTCAACCTGCTGGCCGGGTTCGACGCCGGCCGGAACGGTGCCGAGGCCGAGGCCGCCGTCGCCGCCCAGGGCCTGACCATCGGCCACTGGCCGCAGTCGGTGGCGATCAGCAGCGGGGGGGGGTGGATCGCCACCCGCGCCTCGGGCCAGTTCTCGACGGCCTACGGCAATATCGAGGACATCGTCCATTCCATCGAGGCCGTCCTGCCCAATGGCGAGTTCGTGGTCCTTGGGAAAGGCCCGCGCGCCTCGGCCGGGCCGGACCTGCGCAACCTGATCATGGGCTCGGAAGGCACGCTGGGCGTGATCACCGGCGTCACCTTTTCGCTGCGCCGCGCGCCCGAAGCCCGCGCGCTCTCGGCCTTCGAGGCGCCGGACATGGTGACCGGGTTCGAATTGCAGCGCGAAATCGTCCAGTCAGGCTGGCGCCCGCCAGTGATGCGCCAGTATGACGAGCGCGAGAGCCGCCGGCTCGACGGCCGGCTGACCAAATGCGTCATCCTCATGGTCCACGAGGGCCCGAAGGCGCTGGTCGAGGCCGAGGTCGCCGCCGTCGCCGCCCTGGCCGCCAAGGCCGAGGCGCCGCCAGCGCCCGCCGACATCGTCGAGCACTGGCTGGACCACCGCAACAACGTGCCGCCCTGGGATGCGATCCTGGACCGCAACATGGTGGCTGACACCGTCGAGGTCTCCGCCGACTGGGACCGGATCAACTCGGTCTATGTCGACGCCGTCACGTCTTTGAAAGAAATTCCGGGCTGCCTCGCCGCCTCGGCGCACAGCTCCCACGTCTATCGCAGCGGGCTCAATCTCTACTTCACCTTCGCCATCCTGCCGCCCGATCCGGCGGACATGGAAAGGGCCTATTTCGAGGCCTGGCGGCGCATCCTGGAGGCCACCGGACGCCACGGCGGCAGCCTCTCGCACCACCACGGCATCGGCCGCGCCCGGCGCGACTACATGAAGCGCGAACTGGGCGCCGGCGGCCTAGCCCTGCTGCGCACGATCAAGCGGGCGCTGGATCCGAACGGGATCATGAACCCCGGCGTGCTCATCCCCGATGCCTGAGCTTTTGCTGGCCATAGACGCGGGCACCACCACCGCGCGCGTCTGTCTTTTCTCGCTGGACGGCGAACTCGTGGCCCGCGCCTCGGCCTCGGTCCGCTCCGCCTCACCCGCGCCCGGTCGCGTCGAGCAGGACGCCGGGGCGATCTGGACCAGCGTGCGGCGGCTGATGCGCGCGGCCTTGGGGCAAGCCGGGCGCGAACCGGCCGATGTTGCGGCCATCGGCATCACCACCCAGCGCACCAGCCTGGTCGCCTGGGACCGGAAGACCGGCAAGCCGCTCGGCCCCATGGTGGTCTGGAGCGACCTGCGCGGGACCGAGCGCGCCCGCGAACTGATGGCCAAGGGCTACGCCATCGCGCCGCAGCAGGCCGCGGCCAAGCTAGAGGCGCTGATCGCGGCTGTGCCCGACGCCAAGGCCCTGGCCGCCGCCGGACGCCTGGCGGTGGGCAATATCGACGCCTTCCTGGTCTTCAAGCTCAGCGGCGGCGTTCACGCCACCGACCGCAGCCAAGCCTGGCCGATGGGCTATCTGGACCTGGCCAGCATGGGCTGGAACCGGGCGCTGCTGGAGATGCAGGGCATCGACGAGGCCCTGCTACCGCGCCTGGTCGACACCTGGGGCGCCGGGACCACGACGCGGGCGGCCTTCGGCGCCCAGGTCCCCATCGCCGCCATAATCGCCGACCAGCAGAGCGCCCTGATCGGCCACGGCGCCGAGGCCGCCGGCGCTGTCAAGATCACCTACGGCACCTCGGCCACCCTCGACGCCGGCACCGGCGGCGGCTTCGTCTTCGCCGGCATGTCGACCCCGCCCTTCGTGGTTTCACACGTCGCGGGCGAGACGCGGTTTTGCCTGGAGGGCATGGTCTTTTCCGCCGGCTCGGCGGTGGACTGGGTGCGCAACACCTTGCGGCTCGGCGACCACGCCCGCTTCGAGGCCCTGGCCGCCTCGGTGGCGGATGCCGGCGGCGTCACCTTCCTTCCAGCCCTGCACGGGCTCGGCGGCCTGAGCGGCGCAACCGGCGCGGCGCAGATCGCCCGCGCGGCGCTGGAAGGCGTCGCCTTCCGGGTGCGCGAAATCCTCGACCACATCACCGGCGCCACGGAGCTGCCGGCGCCGAGCGTGCTGAAGGCCGACGGCGGCCTCGCGGCCAGCGACACGCTCCTGCAGATCCAGGCCGACATCACCGGCCTGCCCGTCGCCCGCCACGCCCTGCGCGACGCCGCCGCCTGCGGCGCGGCCATCGGCGCCGGCCGCGGCGTCGGCGTGCTGGCGGAAGCGGACGTCGCCGCCTTCACCCGCCACGACCGCACCTTCGAGCCCCGCATCGGAGCCGACGAGGCCAACGCCCGCCACGAGGCCTGGCGCGCTCAGGTGCATCACTAAGCGCGCCGCCGTTTTCTCGAGCCCCTTCCCCCTTGCTCGCTGGCCCAGGCCGCCGACGCCTATCGCTTCCTGGAAAACGAGCATCCCCGCGGCAAGGTGGTGCTGATCGTCAGCTAGGCGCCTTCAGCCCGAGCGCTAGTGGGCGCACTGGGCGGTGTCGCCGCCTTCGCAGGCCCGCACCTGCGCCCGCCAGGCCGCCATGTCAGCGGCGACCTTGGCGTCGTGCGCGGCGAGCGCCGCCGTATAGGCGTCCTGCTGCGCCTGATTTTCCTGCGCTAAAGCCGCCAGCTGCGCCTGATAGGCGGCCTGCGCCGCCTGGTTCTGCGCCTCGATAGCGTTGTTGTGGGCCTGGATGTCGCCATTGAGGTGGTCCGAGGCCGGATCGACGGTGACAAACACCTTGCCGACCTGGCCCAAGGTTGTCGTCGCGGGGCCGACGTCGTCGGGAGCCGCGTTCGCCACGGCCCCAACGCCGCCGGCCAGCGCCAGCACCGATGCGAGAATGCAAAGAGATTTCATGACGCCCTCCATCTCGTCCGACCCTGCTCGCGGCCTAGCTTAGCCATGCGGCGAAATCTTGGCGCCGCCTCCCGCCGCGCGCGGTTGCGGGAACAGGCGTCATTCGACTAAGTGCGGACCATGCCGCGCCCCGCCTTCAAGGTCGCTCAGATCGGCGCCGGGCGCATGGGGGCGATCCATGGCCGCGACGCCAGGGCCAATCCGCGCCTGGACCTGGCCTATCTGATCGAGACGCGATCCGATGGGGCCAGGACACTGGCCGCCGAACTCGGCTGTGGCACTGGCACCTTCGCCGAGGCGCTGGCCGATGTGGACCTGGCCGGGGTGATCGTCGCCAGCGCCACCGACACTCATCTGGACTTCACCCTGGCCTGCCTCGCCGCCGGCAAGGCCGTCTTCTGCGAAAAGCCGCTCGATCTTGACCTCGCCCGCCTGCGCGCCAAGGCCGCCGCCTTCGAGGGCGCGTCATCGCCGCTCTATGTCGGCTTCAACCGGCGTTTCGACCCGCATTTCCAGGCGTTGAAGGCCCAGATCGCCTCGGGCGCGATCGGGACGCTTGAGACCCTGGCCATCGTCAACCACGACCCCGCCCCGCCACCGCCCTCCTTCATCCCGGCCTCGGGCGGCCTGTTCCGCGACTTCACCATCCACGATTTCGACACCGCCCGCTGGCTGATGGATGAAGAGCCGGTTTCGGTCTTCGCCCTGGCCGAATGCCTGGTTGACCCAGCCATCG
>CALAEG010000418.1 GCA_937890965.1 uncultured Caulobacteraceae bacterium
GGAGATGATGGAAGCCACCGGAAGCTGCGCCGGCATCGAGAACTATTCCCGCTACCTCACCGGCCGCCGCCCCGGCGAGCCGCCGCCGACCTTCTTCGAATACATCCCCGACAACGCCCTGCTGTTCGTCGACGAGAGCCACCAGACCGTGCCGCAGATCGGCGGCATGTACCGCGGCGACTACCGGCGCAAATTCACCCTGGCCGAGTACGGCTTCCGCCTGCCCTCCTGCCTGGACAACCGCCCGCTCAAGTTCGAGGAGTGGGAGGCGATGCGGCCGGACAGCGTCTATGTCTCGGCCACCCCGTCGAAGTGGGAGATGGAGCGCACCGGCGGGGTCTTCGCCGAACAGGTGATCCGGCCCACCGGCCTGATCGATCCGCCGGTCGAGGTGCGCCCGGTCAGCAAGAACGGCTTCAGCCAGGGGGACGACGTCATCGCCGAGTGCCGCGACGTGGCCCTGCACGGCTACCGCGTCCTGGTCACCGTCCTGACCAAGAAGATGGCCGAGGACCTGACCGAGTACATGCACGAGCAGGGCCTGCGCGTGCGCTACATGCACTCCGACGTCGACACCCTGGAGCGGATCGAGATCATCCGCGACCTGCGCCTGGGCGCCTTCGACGTGCTGGTCGGCATCAACCTGCTGCGCGAGGGCCTGGACATCCCCGAATGCGGCCTGGTCGCCATCCTCGACGCCGACAAGGAAGGCTTCCTGCGCTCGGAGACCAGCCTGATCCAGACCATCGGCCGCGCCGCCCGCAACATCGACGGCCGCGTCATCCTCTATGCCGACACCATCACCGGCTCGATGGAGCGCGCCATGGCCGAGACCAGCCGTCGGCGCGAGAAGCAGCACGAGTTCAACCTGGCCAACGGCATCACGCCGGAGAGCATCAAGAGCCAGATCAAGGACCTGCTCGCCTCACCCTACGAGCGCGACCACGTCACCATCCAGGTCGGCGTCGCCGAAGCCGCCAAACCCTTCCTCGGCTCCAACTTCCAGGCGACGTTGCGCGACCTCACAGCGAGGATGCGCGAGGCGGCCAGCAACCTGGAATTCGAGGAAGCCGCGCGGCTGCGCGACGAGGTGAAGCGGCTGAAGATGCTCGACCTGGAATTCGCCAACGACGCCATGACCGGCGAGGGGGAAACGGCCGACCGAAGCGCGCCGAAGCGGGAACGGGCCGAGGCGCGCGCGGAAGCGGCGGCGCGGTTCAGGAAGGCTGGGCGGCCGGGCGGGAAGCGGTAGGTACGTCCGACAGCGCTTTACAACCGCCAGTTCTCCCGTAATGATCCCTTAACCGAATTCCAACAGCGGGGGACAATGGACTTCGGAGAACAACCAGTGCACGGCCGGCAGGGCCAAATCGTTGTTCCATTTCTAAAGTGGGCAGGAGGGAAACGCTGGCTCACCACCCAGCAACCAGATCTCTTTCCCCGGTCGTTCGACCGTTACATAGAGCCGTTTCTCGGCAGTGGCGCGGTGTATTTTCACCTGAAACCAAGTATCGCAATACTCTCGGACGCGAACGCCGAATTGATTTCAACCTACGTCGCGATGCAGCAGGATTGGAGAAAGGTTCGCAATGCCTTGCTCCGTCACAGCCGGAACCACTCCGAAGAATATTACTACGAGGAGCGCAGTCGAAAAAGACGATCTCCGTACGAGCGAGCAGCGCAGCTCATATATCTGAACCGTACCTGTTGGAATGGCCTCTATCGAGTTAACCGCCAGGGGCAATTTAACGTTCCTAAAGGCACAAAGACATCGGTGCTTCTAGAGAGCGACGATTTTGGTACGGTCTCCAAATTACTAAAACGTGCCGAGCTGAGGCCCTCTGATTTCGAGGCGACCTTAAAGCAGGCCGGTCCCGGTGACTTTCTGTTTGTAGATCCTCCATATGTCACGCGACACAACCTAAACGGCTTTGTCAAATACAACGATAAGATCTTCTCGTGGTCCGACCAAGAGCGCCTTCGACTCGCGCTCGGAGCAGCGGCCGATCGTGGCGCAATGATTCTGGTCACCAATGCTGAACATCACTCTGTGCGGACCCTGTACTCCGGATTCGGCAAGGAGATCATTCTCTCAAGGAGTTCAGTTCTTGCCGCGGACAGTGAAAATCGCGGGTCCGTCACTGAGTTAGCGATAGCCGTAAACTACGAAGTTAGGTGCCGGCCATGAAAGAACAGCGTCGCGACGTTCAGATGATAACGGTGCATCAGTGGTTGCGCGGTTGGGACGACATAAAATTCGATCCGAAGGAACACCGAGCTAACCTTTGCATTTGTGGCTGACTTCTGGCGAGCCGTACAGCCTGGAGCAAATTTTAGCTTTCCATCAATTGACCGAGAGGTCTTGCGGCTCTCCCTGGAAAAACTATTCCGCGGCCAGTATGGCCGCAGCCCATCGCCAAGCTCCACGCAGTATCTGAGCTTTGTGGAGAACGTTATTCGAGACCACGACGTTGGTAGGGCACAGCAAGAACTCTTAGTTCGCTATCTCTGTCGTGTCACGGATCCTGACGACCACTCCTTGTTTCGCATGTCGGCAATCATGCCGGTGGAACGCGACAAAAGCGCCTACTCCGTCATCTCGCGGGCCACCCTGCTTTCTCGCGTCGCAACCGGCGCTGCGGCGCGCCTGCTCGTCTCGGCCGGTTTTACTGGCTCCTCCGTAAGTTTCTGGATCAATGAGCTAGGTAACGCGCGCGGGTACTGGAACGGCCCTCATCGCGGAGAGATCTCGGACCTCTGGGCCGATATCAGAGACTTGGTCTCTGTCATCGATGATCTGCAAGCCACAGCCGGGACTTATGAGCCGGGGCTTCATACAGTGCTCACCGATTTTGGAAGCTCGCTGACTTCGCTAGGCTCGTGCGAGCGCATAGCCATTCTAGGGTTCTCGCTCCCCTGAGTGAACCGCTATGGCTGCCTCGGCAGCCGGGCTCGTGTTAAGGCAGGCGAAAGTGGGTTGAGGCTCGCTGGTGCCGAGTTTGGCCGTCGGTCTATTTCCGCGCGGCGGGCCCCGGCACATTAGCCTCGGCCAATGCTCTCGCAAGTTTGGTATAAAGGTTGTGGTGGCAGCGCTTGCTGCCCGGCTCGTCGTTCACGGTGGTGTGGAACCAGCCCGAGTGCGGCAACGTCAGGTGAATGTGACCCGTCTCGGAGTCATACCATGCACCGATGCTGAGATAGGCAGTATTGCCGCCTCGCTCGCTCTTTCGAATATCGTTCGGCACGAAAACCTCCAATCTAAGTGCGCGGGAGGCATACACCAAAATCGCTACCTATGATCCACAGGAGACGGCGGTGTCGGGTCGTCGGCGTAGGCGCCGCCGCCGAGCGCGAGGATGGCGCTGAAGAGGGCCAGCGCGGCGCAGGCGGTCGCGATGGCTGGCTTGGACATGGACGACTTCCCCCCTTGCTGCCACGGGCAAGGATTGGCGTCCCTGAGGGTCGCCTTGCCCGTCAATTCCCGACCGCATCACGCGCGGCCGCGCGATTGAAGAATAGCGCGACCCGCGTCGCCATCCAGCCCCGCGACCAGCGTTATCTCGATTTCGTGGGCTGTGACCGATATCGTGTCCGGGGGTGGACTGGGGCTGCCCCGATTGCGGGACGGCGCATGCTCGACCTCCTCTTCAACCGCACCCCTATCTGGCTCTTCGGCGTCGGGACCTTCGTCGTGCTCTGCCTCCGCCGAGGCCGGGTTTCGGTTGCAGCAGTGGCTGGATCGGCCGGCTTCGGCGGAGGTCGGGCGCGCCGGGGTCGGGCAGATCCTGGGGGTGACGCTGGGGCTGATGTCGCTGTTGCTCAGCTTCACCTTCTCCATCGCGGTCAATCGCCACGACGCGCGCCGGGTGCTGGTGTTAGCTGAGGCCAACGCCATCGGCACGGCCTGGCTGCGCGCCGACCTGACGGGCGAGCCCTATCGCACGAGCCTGGAGCAGACGCTGAGGGACTATGTCCAGGTGCGCGTGGCCTTCTATGAGGCCGGCGAGAACGAGGCGAAGCTGGACGCGGTGGAGCGGCGGACCGACGCCCTGCAGCGCCAGCTCTGGGCGACCACCGGCCAGGTGGTGCGCGCCTCGGCCAATACCGAGCTCTCCACCGCCCTGATGCAGGCGATGAACGACATGTTCGACCACGCCCCGGCGCAGAAGGCCGCCCTGGCCGCGCACGTGCCGATTCCGGTGCTCACGACGCTGTCGGTGCTGCTGCTGGCCAGCGCCCTGATGATGGGCGCGGTGCTTGGCGATCTGGGCGAGCGCCACGCGCTGCTGTCGCTGATGATGCTGGCGGTGCTGGCGGTGACCATGACCCTGATCATCGACATCGACCGGCCGCGACAGAGCGCGGTGCACGTCAACCCCGGCGCCATGCTCGACCTGCGCCAGACCCTGCTGGCGTCGGCGGAGGAGAAGTGAGAATCCCTTCTCCCCTTGCGGGAGAAGGTGGCGGCGAAGCCGACGGATGAGGGGTCGCGCGGAGATTTCCGGGTGGCGTCGGGATCATCCGGATAGGGCGATCGACCCCTCATCCGACCCCTTCGGGGCTACCTTCTCCCGCAAGGGGAGAAGGAATGGGAATATCGAGACAGGCTGTCTCGTCATCGCCTATAAGGCGAAGCTCGAATTGGGGAGAGAACGCATGAAGCGTTTGGTGATGCTGGCGGTTGGGCTGGCGCTGATGGCCGCGGGGCCCGTGGCGGCGCAGGGGTTCCATGTGGTTCGCGGCGTGGTGGCGGCGGTGACCGCGACCTCGGTGACCGTGACCGATCGCGACGGCAAGCCGGTGGTCGTGGCGCTGGCGCCCGACTGGAAGGTCTCGGTGCTGGAACCGATCAGCGCCGACGCCATCGTGCCCGGCAGCTTCATCGGCACCACCGAAATGCCGCAGGCCGACGGCACCGGCCTGTCGCTAGAGGTGCACGTCTTCCCGCCCGGCGTGAAGATGGGCGAGGGCCATTATCCCTGGGACCTGCAGCCGGGCGCGATGATGACCAACGGCACGGTGGGCACGGTCGCGGCGGTGGGCGCCGGACGCGCGCTCGACGTCACCTATCCGTCGGGGACCCGCCACGTGGTGGTGCCGGCCGGCGCGCCGATCGTGCAGATCACCCCAGGTGGCGCCCAGTCGCTGATCCAGCCGGGGGTTTCGGTCTTCCTGGTGGCCGCCCCAGGGCCCGGTGGCGGGCTGGTCGCCAACTCCATCTCCACCGGCGTCGGCGGCGCCGCGCCGCCGATGTAGCCTACATCACCGTCATCCGCCGCTGGAGCGGCCTTGGCCGTGGAATGCGGGGGACCCATGGTCGCTAACGTTCGACGGTGATCATGAGCGGATAGACCTGACCCCGTGAATACTCACATCGGTCGGCGACCATGGGTGGCCCGAACAAGTCGGGCCATGACGGTTGAGGGTTGGATTCGGCCGCTCCGTCGTGAAATCGTCATTGGCAGCGGCGGTTGTGCGGAGCGATCACCCCGCTGCTGCTTTTCTTTTAATACCAAAGACTTGACGCGAATCGCGACGAAGCGCCTCGTTCGCGGGCCAGCTGGCGGCGGCCATTTGAGGCGAAAAAGTGGCGGCCCTGGGGTGGCCGGCTGTGCCTTCCGGGCAACACCCCCCTTATCGCTTAAGGAATCAGCCTAGGCTGTGGGAACGGCTGCCCGCGCGTGGGGTTTGGGTAGGCGGGGGCGGGATTGCGGTCGCGCAGTCTCCCATCATCTCCTGGAGCGTAAAATCGCATGGCCGTCCGCCACCTCAGCCCAGTGCCCGACGCTGAACTCAAGGCCGCCGAACCCGCCAACAGCGAGGTGGTCGCCATTTCGCGCGGACCGGAATCCACCACCGAGCGCATCCGCCGCCTGCAATGGGAGGCGCGCGTGCTCGCCGCCGAACAGGCCGAGGCGCTTGGCGCCGACCTGGAAGCCATGGCCGCCCGCGCCCTGGAGATCGCCGAGGGCGGCGAAGCCTATCCCGCCGGCGTGCGCGAACTGGCCTCGCGGATCGCCTCCGACCTGCCGGAAAAAGCCAAGACCCTGCTGACCATCCTGCACAGGAACGGGACGGGGTCTTAAAACCCCAAGGGAAAATAATTTTCCCAAAGTTCACGGGCCGCTCACCCTGTCCGGCTAAGCTCGGCGCTCGATCTTCCAAGCTTAAGCCCAGAGACCGCCCCGTGCCGATCGCGCCGACCTATCGTCTGATCTATGCGAGCCACATCGCCCCGGTGTGCCAGGACGACCTGAAGGCGGCGCTGACCAGCATCGTCACCCGCTCCATACCGGCCAACCGCAAAGCGCGGATCACCGGCCTGCTGGTCGCCCACAAGGGCTGGTTCGTGCAGGCGCTGGAAGGGCCGAGGGCCGCGGTCGAGACGCTGTTTACGGCCATCGCCGCCGATCCGCGCCACCACCACGCCCTGCCGATCAGCCAAGGCGAGGTCGACGGGCGGCTGTTCGAGCAATGGAGCATGTGCGCGCGCATGCTGACCGCCAATGACGAGGCGGTGCTGTCGGCCCTGAACCCCAAGGGCGCCTTCGACCCCACCAGGATTCCCGAACGCACCCTGATGCGCCTGCTCGCCACAGTCGCCGACGTCCACTGGCGCGTGCTCAGCGAACAACAGAGCCTGGCGGCCTGATCCCCACGCACCGGCCTATTTAAACCGCTCATCCCCGCGAAAGCGGGGACCCAGGCTTTTTTCCTGCAACCCACAGCGCCCTACGATAAAACACCTGGGTCCCCGCTTTCGCGGGGATGAGCGGGTGAGATAGAGCGGGGCGCCAACATGACCACCGGCCAAGGCACACGTGACGATCCGTGGGAGCTGACCACGCCGAGCGGCGGGTCGAGCTTCACCGCCTTCCGCGACGAGGGCCTGGATCCGCCGGCCCTGGTGGTGCGGGTGGGCAAGACCGAGGTGCGCTATCAGCTGCGCTGCATCGAGGACCTGGCCGCCATGCTGAAGGCGCGCGGCGACTGGGTTGCGCTGGGCGGCGCCGATGAGCAGAAGCCGGCGGCGGAGGGCACCGTCGAGGCCTGGGCGCGGGCGGCGGACAATCCGGTGGGCGGCTTCTACGGCCTGAAGAAGGGCCTGCGCGGGCGCTTCGGCGTCTATGTGCCGCCCGTGCTGGCGGCGCTCGGCCTGGCCGAGGTGGAGAGCCAGCCGCGCAACAACCGCATGCGGGCGGTTTGAGGAGAAGGCTCATGACCCTGGCGCGCACGGCCCTCTGCCTGCTGGCGGGCGCGGCCCTGCTGGCGGCCTGCTCCAAGCCGGGCGGCAACCAAGCGGCGGCCAGCGGCCCTGACGTCGTGATCACCCAGGCCGACCTGCCGAAGATGAAGCCGGGCCTCTGGGCCACCACGGTGAGCGACGACGGCAAGCCGGCGACCACCAGCCAGCATTGCGAGACCGGCGAGCAGGTGGGCATGGCGGACATGAGCAAGGAATGCTCGAAGTTCGTCTTCAAGCGCACCTTCCTTGGCGGCATCGTCATCGACGCGGTCTGCGGCGCCGGCGGCTATTCGAGCACCATGCACATGACCGTGCGGGGCGACTACAATTCCGCCATCACCGGCGACGCCCAGATCACCATGACCCTGCCCAACCACCCGCCCACGCTGATCGCCACCCACAGCGAAGCCCGCTATGTGGGGCCGTGCCCAGCTGGGGGAACGGACGGGTAAGGTCATTTTGTGAACCGCTCATCCCCGCGAAAGCGGGGACCCAGGCGTTTTTGCTGGAAACACGGCGCTCCAGGATAAAAAACCTGGGTCCCCGCTTT
>CALAEG010000419.1 GCA_937890965.1 uncultured Caulobacteraceae bacterium
CTTCGGCGAGGGCGATCTGCATCCCGACCAGGTCAGCCACATCGCCACCCGCCTCGGCGTGCTCAACGACGAGGTGATCTCGATGAACCGGCGGCTGTCCGGCCCCGACGCCTCGCTGAACGCGCCCCTGCGCTCGGACGGCGAAAGCGAGTGGCAGGACTGGCTGGCCGACGACAACGCCGTCAGCCAGGAGACCCAGGTCGCCGAGGACGAGGAGCGCACGATCCGCATGTCGCTGCTTGAAGAGGCGATGACCGAGCTCACCGACCGCGAACGCCACATCCTCACCGAGCGCCGGCTGAAGGACAATCCGACCACGCTGGAAGAACTGGCCTCGCAATACGGCGTCAGCCGCGAACGCGTGCGCCAGATCGAGGTGCGCGGCTTCGAAAAGCTGCAAAAAGCCATGCGCACCGCGGCCGACGAACGGAACCTGAACGCGGCCTAAAACAAACCGTCATGGCCCGACTTGTTCGGGCCACCCATGATCACCGTCGAACGTCAGTGTTCATGGGTCCCCCGCATTCCGCCGCTTCGCGGCTCCAGCGGGGGATGACGGATAGGTATTATCGTCATGGCCCGACTTGTTCGGGCCACCCATGGTCGCGGGCGAATGCGAGTGTGCGTTGACCCGGCCACCCATGGTCACTCGCGAAGGTGAGCGCTCATGGGTCGCCCGGATAAACCGGGCGATGACGGTCTTATTTGGGTGGTTCTACGCCACTGCGCGGGTTTCGGGCTCGGGGACCACGAAGGCCCAGAGGTCTTGCGCGCCCGCCTCGATGGCCGGTCGGGACAAGCCCGCCTCGACCGAGGCCCCACTCAGCGCCGCCTGCAGTTTCGAGGCCGCGGCGGCGAGTTTGGGGTCGGGCAGGGCGGCGGCCAGCGCCTTCAGTTGCGAGGTCTGCACCTGCAGCGAGCGCAGCGCCTGGGCGGGGTCACTCTCTAAGGCGGCGATGGCGGATCTGGCGATCTTCAGCGCCTGGTCCAGCCGCGCGGCCGGCGACAGCGGCGCCTGGTCGACGCGTCGCTTGCGCGGGCCCTGATAGTCGGCGGAATTGAACCGCCTGCGGTCCGGACCGACATAGCCCACAGCCTCGATCCAGTCGCGCGAGTGCAGGATGGCCGCCTCCAGCCGGCGGTTGAGGTCGCGGGCGGCGAAGGGCTTGCGCAGGAATTCGTGCACCCCGGCATTGCGGGCGGCCACGATGGCGCCAGCGGTGGCCTGCGCCGTGACCACGATCACCGGCGCCTCGCGACAGGCCAGGCTCGAGCGCCGCAGGTTGCGCACGAAGTCGAGGCCGTCCTGGTTTGCGCCCACCTCGGTGAAGACCACCTGGGGTTCAAGCAGCGTGCAGGTGTTGAGCGCCTGGAAGCCGGTCTGGACGATATGGATCTCCTGGGCCCCGACGCCCTTGAGCAGTTCGCTGAGCAGCCGCGCGCTGGCCGCGATCGGCTCGACCACCAGGATCCGCTGCACGAACGGCTCGAGCAGTCGCGCGAGTTTCTCGTCCGTAAGGATCACCTTCAGCCCCCTGCCAACCGCAGAGCGACTATGCTGGATGAAGCGTAAACACCGGCTTGATGCGCGGCCGGGGATGAGCGGAGGGGTCAGCCCTGGAACGGGTCGCGCATGACGATGGTGTCGTCGCGGTCGGGGCCGGTGGTGACCTGGACGGTGGGGGCGCCGATCAGTTCCTCGATGCGGCGGACATAGATGACCGCGTTGGGCGGCAGGTCGCGCCAGGAGCGGGCGCCCTTGGTGGACTGGGTCCAGCCGGCGATCTCTTCGTAGATCGGCACGACCGCGGCCTGGTCGCGCAGGCCGGCGGGCAGATAGTCCAGCACCTTGTCGCCAAGCTTATAGCCGGTGCAGATCTTCAGGGTCTCGATGCCGTCCAGCACGTCCAGCTTGGTCAGCACCACCCCGTCGATGCCGCTGACGGTCACCGACTGGCGCACCAGCACCGCGTCGAACCAGCCGCAGCGGCGCGGCCGGCCGGTGACGGTGCCGAACTCGTCGCCGCGCTGGCCCAGTCTCTGGCCGATCTCGTCGTGCAGCTCGGTGGGGAAGGGCCCCTCGCCGACCCGGGTGGTGTAGGCCTTGACGATGCCCAGCACATAGCCGCCGGCCGAGGCGCCGACCCCGGCGCCCGCGGCGGCCTGGCCGGCCACGGTGTTGGACGAGGTCACGTACGGATAGGTGCCGTGGTCGACGTCGAGCATGGCCGCCTGGGCGCCCTCGAACAGCACCCGCTTGCCCTCCTTGACCACGGCGTTCAGCACCCGCCAGGCCGGCTGGACGTAGGGAGAAACCTTGGGCGCCACCGCCATCAGCATGTCGAACACCTGTTGGGCGCTGACGTCGGGCAAATCCAGCCCACGTCTTAAAGGCTCATGGTGGGCCAGGAGCCGCTCGATCTTGGCCCTCAGCGACTCCGCGTCGGCCAGGTCGACGAAGCGGATGGCGCGGCGGCCGACCTTGTCCTCATAGGCCGGGCCGATGCCGCGCGCGGTGGTGCCGATCTTGTTGTCGCCGGCCCGCTCCTCGCGCGCCCGATCCAGGTCGGCGTGCAGCGGCAGGACGATGCAGGCATTGTCGGCCACCACCAGGATCTCCGGGGTGATCTTCAGGCCCTGGCCGCGCACCCGCTCGATCTCGTCGAGCAGCGACCAGGGATTGACCACCACGCCGTTGCCGATGATCGACAGCTTGCCCTGGACCACGCCCGAGGGCAGCAGCGAGAACTTGTAGACATTGTTGCCGACCACGATGGTGTGGCCGGCATTGTTGCCGCCCTGGAAGCGCACCACCACGTCGGCGCGGTCGGCCAGCCAGTCGATGACCTTGCCCTTGCCCTCATCGCCCCACTGGGCGCCGATCACGGTGACGTTGGTCATGGCTTGTGCGACCTCACCTGCCCAGGGAGGTCTCGCGGGCCCTTCGACAGGTGCTCGGCCAAGGAGACGGGATTCTCGATTTTCACGCGCCGGTCCAGCGACTCGCCGATCCGCGCGGACGCCTGCCTAACGAACCCCCCGACGCCGGTCAAGGATGCGCGGCCGTCTCTTTCTCCCCGTCATGGCCAGATCGGAAGAGCACACGTCTGAACTCC
>CALAEG010000420.1 GCA_937890965.1 uncultured Caulobacteraceae bacterium
ACAGTCGCCTGGCGACCTGCCGGCCTCGCAGACCGTGCTGGTCGCGCCTTAGGCACGGCCATGCCGAATCAGGCGGGCGATGGCTTGAGGATCGGTGAGCGCGCGCAGCTCCAGGGCGTTCTGCAGTTGCTTCCGCAAATGGTCGCCTCCGACACCCCAGAATCGAGTTGACGGGATTCCGGAACAGGGCCGGTGATCGGCAGGAAAAGCCTGCACCGGCCGCGAGGGGCGCCATCGCCCGACATGACGCATGGCCCGGTTCGACGGCGTCATGCGAAGGCTCCTTCGTCGAACTCGGCTTGCGTCTTGGCCCTCACCTCTTCCAGCGTAGCGCCGGGCGCCAGTTCGATCAGCATGAGGCCGCGCCCCCCAGCGCCAACGTCGAAGACGCAGAGATCGGTGATCACCATGTCGACGCAGCCCGCCCCGGTCAGGGGCAGAGCGCAGCGCTTGAGCACTTTGCTCTCACCGGCCTTGTTGGCGTGGTCCATGACCACGATCACTCGCTTAACGCCAGCCACGAGGTCCATGGCCCCGCCCATGCCTTTGACCATCTTGCCCGGGATGGTCCAGTTGGCGATGTCGCCGTTCTGGGCCACTTCCATGGCTCCCAGCACCGTCAGGTCGACGTGCCCGCCGCGGATCATCGCGAAGCTCTGTGCACTGTCGAAAAAGCTGGAGGTCGGCAGCTTGGTGATGGTCTGCTTGCCGGCGTTGATAAGGTCCGGATCGGCCTCCCCCTCGTAAGGGAACGGGCCCATGCCGAGCATCCCGTTTTCGCTTTGCAGGGTGACGTGCACGCCGTCAGGAATGTGGTTGGCCACCAGGGTCGGAATGCCGATGACCAGGTTGACGTAGAAACCGTCGTGCAGCTCCTTGGCGGCGCGGGCCGGTGCTGTCAGTCTAACGCTAACATGTCTCCACTTTTCGGCCTGCGGGCCGTTGTGGGGCAGGGGTTTGAGTGCGTCCGATCTCGTTTAAGCGTCACCGGTTCCCGGCCGATGTCATCCGCCATGCGGTGTGGCTCTATTTCCGCTTCACCTTGAGCTTCCGCGACGTCGAGGAGCTGCTGGCTCAGCGCGGGATCGAGGTCAGCTATGAGACCATCCGCTGCTGGACGATCAAGTTCGGCCCGCTGTTTGCTCGCAACCTGAAGCGCCGTAGGCCTGCGCCGTCGCCGCGGTGGCACCTGGATGAGATGGTCTGCACCGTCGCTGGCAAGCGCATGTACCTGTGGCGCGCCGTCGATGACGAGGGCGAGGTCCTAGACCTTGTGATGCAAAGGCGCAGGGACACCGATGCCGCCCTCAGACTGCTCAAGCGGCTGCTCAGAAACCAGCCGATCGAGCCGGAAACCATCACCACCGACGGCCTTGGATCCTACGTCTCGGCGCTCAGGGAACTTGGCCTCGGCGACCGTCATCGACCTGGCCGATTGCAGGAAAACAACAGGGCGGAGAACTCCCATCTGCCCATCCGGCGACGCGAGCGGAAGATGCAGCTGTTCAAGTCCATGGCCTCAGCCCAGCGCTTCCTCACCACCCACGCAGCCATCTACAACACCTTCTACCAACAACCCCACCTGATCAGCCGAGCCAACCTCCGCCGCTTCCGCGGCGAAGCTTTCGGCGTCTGGAATCAGGCGACCGCAGCGTAGATCCCGCGCGGATTGATTGGCCTCTAACTATGGTCAGTTAAGCTGACAGGCCTCGGGCGTTCGGCGGGCTCGCCTAGAGCTGGCCCGCTCCAGGTTTGTGTGTTCAGGTCGGCGGCGGGCCAATCTGCGACCGGTAAGCCTTCAGCGCGGCCGCCACGCCGGCCAGCCGCTCGCCTTGATAGGCGGCGACCACCAGGTCGTCCTCGGTGGGAGGACGCCGTTCGGCGCCGTAAGACACGGTCGCAGCGCCGTAGGGCGTGCCTGCTCGAAACAGAGATGGATGCCCATAGCCGGTTGGCACAATGATCATCCCGAGATGGGCCAGCGTGGGATAGAGGCCAAGGCCCGTAGCCTCGAGGCCGCCATGAGGCGATGAGCTGGCCGTGAAAACGCCGGCCGCCTTTCCAGCGAGATCACCTCTGAGCCATAGGTCGCCTAGGGTTTCGAAGTACGCTCTCAGTTCGCTCGCCGCGGAGCCAAATCGAGTTGGCGCGCCGAACGCAAGCCCATCCGCCCATCTCGCATCATCGAGGCTGGGCGCCTCATAGGTTTGATTCATGCGAGCGGCGCTCTCGATCCAACCCGGTGCGAGCTGCATTGTCTCTTGATCGACGAGCTCGCGAACTCGACGCACTCTCACCGAGGCGCCGGCGAGGCGCGCCCCTTCCGCCACCGCCTCGGCGAGCGCCTCGACAGAGCCGCCGCGAGAGTAGAACGCCACCAGTACGTTGACTTGCGCATTCATCGTCAGAGGCGATCCGGAAGAAGTTGGCCCGGCAAAACAAAGTCCGCCGGGCCGAGTGATGCTGCTTTTGGGAGGCTGGCAGCGCCCGCAGCCACATTAGATAGGTCGCTGCGGCCACCGCTATCAAAGCAATGATTTTTCACGTGAGGCAAATCTCGTACGCCGCGCGTTTTGCAAGCGACCTTCAACGCCGATGTGACCCTCGGCATCGCGCGTCCCCAGCGTACAGACCGAGCCTGCCCTGACGATATCGCCATTGGCCGACGTACAGACGCGACGACGACTAGAGGTGTGAGTTTCTCCCTCGTGGTCGAGGCTCTAGGCTATCTGCCTTTATCGCGGAGCTGCTCACCCAATAGCTTGAGGCCCGGCTCACGGCCCGCGGCCGCGGGCCATCATTTCGGGGCGAGTTCGCCATACCAGTAGGCGGCGGTGACTCCGCCATCCATGAGGAAGTCGCTGCCGGTGATGAAGGCGCCGTCCGGGCCCATGAGGAGTGCGCCGACGGTTCCAACTTCGTCTGGGGTGCCGGCGCGCCCGGCTGCTAACAGTTCGACAAAGCGCCGGTAACCCAACGCCCTGACCCAGCATTGTGATCTTGTGCCAGATATTGTATCCAATAAGCCGAAATTTGCGGCGTGTCTGCGCACAGGGAGCCGAGAGTGTATACAAGTGGCGGATCTCTCTCAGCCATCGAGATTGTCGAGGTCGCTCCGCGGGACGGCCTACAGAACGAAGCGGCGCGTCTGACGTCATCGGAGAAGGCGGAGCTCGTGCGGCGCGCCGCCAGAGCCGGAGCGAGGCGGATCGAAGTCGCCAGCTTCGTGAGTCCGAAAGCTGTCCCTCAGATGGCGGACGCCGCGGATGTTTTGGCGCAGCTGCGCGGCGAGGACGATCTCAGAGCCGCGGGGGTCTCGCTGATCGGCCTGACGCTCAACCGGCGCGGCGTTGACCGGGCGCTGGCCGCGGCAGTCGACGAGGTAAACTTCGTCGTGATCGCCTCCGAGACGTTCAACCAGCGAAATCAGGGCGCCAGTATTCGGGAGACGATGGCCGAACTCGCGGTAGCGGCAGGGACCACTCAGAGAGAAGGCGTGCCGATCAGTCTCACGATCGGAGCCGCCTTCGGCTGCCCGTTCGAAGGGGAAGTGCCACTGGAACGCGTGCTGAGCCTGGCTCGGGAAGGGGTCTGTCTGGGCGTAAGCGAAATCGCTGTGGCCGATACGATCGGGGTCGCCGATCCGCTTGCGGTCGAGCGCATGCTCTCAGCCCTGCGGGCGGCGCTGCCGCGCGTATCGTTGCGCAGCCACTTTCATGACACGCGCAACACCGGCCTTGCGAACGCTTACGCGGCCTGGCGAGCCGGCGCCGCCGCCCTAGACGCATCGATCGGCGGGGTGGGCGGCTGTCCGTTCGCGCCGTCCGCCTCCGGCAACGTCGCTACCGAAGACTTGGCTTATATGCTCGAGCGCATGGATGTGGGTACCGGTCTCAGCCTCCCCCTGCTGATCGAGGCCTCGGGTTGGCTGTCGAGCCGACTTGGCAAGCCGCTGGCTTCCGCCCTTGCGCGAGCAGGCCTATTCCCGGCCGGCCAACGGCTCACGCCCGCAGTGGCCTAGACGCCATGTCGAGCGCTAGCGCCCGGGCCTATGAGATCATCAAGTCCGGAATTGTCGAGGGCCGCTTCGCACCCGGACAGCGTCTGAAGGAGGAGGAGCTCACGGTGGTGTGCGATGTCTCGCGGACGCCAGTGCGCGAGGCTCTGCGGCGGCTGGCCAGCGAAGGCATGGCCCGGCTGATGCCCATGCATGGCGCGCAAGTCGTACTGATGGGCGCGCGGGAGCTGAGGGAACTCTACGAGCTGCGTACGATGATCGAGGGAAAGGCAGCCGCCCTCGCCGCCGATCAAATGTCAGCCGAGACCCTGGAAGCCCTAAGAGGCCTTGCCGACGAGATGGAGGCCGCCGCGGCGGCCGGTGAACCGGCGGGACTCCGGCTCGCGCCCGCCAACGCTGAGTTCCATCGCCGCATCATCGACGCGGCAGGCAGCGGCCGGCTGGAAGTCTTGGCGCGCTCGGTGGTCGAGGCGCCGCTGACCGTCCGCACGTTCGAGCGCTACGACACCGCCCAGCTGGAGCGGTCGATGCGGCATCATCGTGAGCTGATCGACGCCTTTTCAGCACGGGACGCCGACTGGGCGCGCGGAGTCATGACCAGCCATATTCGCGCGGCCTTCCACACCGTCGCCACCAGCCTCGCCGATGGACCCGTATGATCGACTTGCATTACACGGCCACGCCCAACGGCCAGAAGATCACCCTCATGCTGGAGGAGGTCGAGCTCCCTTATCGGGTGATCTCTTACGACATCTTCGAAGGCGACCAGCTCACCCCGGCGTTCGGCCAGATCAATCCGAACTACAAGCTACCGGCGATCGTCGACACGGCGCCGGACGACGGACTCGAGCCGCTGGCCGTGTTCGAGTCGGGCGCGAGCTTGCAATATCTCGCCGAGAAGACTGGACGCTTTCTTCCCGCCGCAGGACGCGCCCGGAGCCGGACCATCCAGTGGCTCAATTGGCAAGTCGCGGGGTTAGGGCCGATGGGCGGGCAGGCAAGTCATTTCCTGCGCTACGCGCCGGCGGCCCAGGACTATGCGATCGACCGCTACGCTAAGGAATTCGACCGGCTATTGCGGGTGCTCGAGGGGCGCCTCAGCGCGGTTCCATACCTCGCTGGCGATGAGTACACCATCGCCGATATTGCAGTCTGGCCCGGCTGCGCTGGCTCCCTGCGCGGTCGTGGGCCTGAAGCCTGGCCTGCGACGCGCGCCTGGTTCGAGCGGGTGGCCGCGCGGCCGGCGGTGAAAAGAGTCCTGGCCCGTGCCGACCTCGCGGCGCCCGCGAAGTACCTGGGTCGGAAGCAGGTGTTGAGCCAGGACGAGTGGTCCAACATGTTCGGCGAGCGAATGCATGCAGCTGTCAGCTGGACCCAGGAGCGAGGGTAGAACGTGCCTACTACGGCGGCGATCGCCGCCAAGAAATAATCGGCGGAGTGGTTCGACATGGATTGGTTGCCTCCTTTAACGGCGCTGAGAGCCTTTGAGGCCGTCGGCCGTTTCGGCGTCGCCGGCGCATCGCGCGAACTGAATGTCACCCGGGCGGCGATCCTGCATCAGATTCGGGTGTTGGAGGCTGACCTGGGGGTGGTGCTCTTCATTCGCTCAAACCGCGGCCTCACCCTCTCGCTCAAGGGCCAGGAGTATCTCACTCATGTCACCCAGAGCTTCGATGCGCTTCACGAGAGTTCGCGTCGGCTGAAACATCCAGAACACGGCCGTCACCTGGTCCTGGACAGCGTCACGTCGTTCGCAACCGACTTCGTGCTGCCGCGCCTCCACCGCTTCTACGAGGCGCATCCGGACGTGTCCCTTGAGATCAAGACCCTCACCAAATGGTACGGACCGATCGAGTTCGAACGGACAGGCGCCAACGTTGCGGTTCGCGGCGCCGTCCTGGCTGGGGAATTCCCAGGCTTGCGGGCTGAAAAACTGGCCCAT
>CALAEG010000421.1 GCA_937890965.1 uncultured Caulobacteraceae bacterium
GTCGAAGGCGCGATCAAGGCATCCGAGGAACCACTCGATCCAGGGCGTGAGGTCATGCGCGCCCGCCGGCGGATCGTCGAACACCCCTTCAGCACGATCAAAGCCTGGATGGGCAATCCGCACTTCCTGATGAGGCGGCTGAAGAATGTGAAAACCGAG
This sequence comes from uncultured Caulobacteraceae bacterium, assembly GCA_937890965.1. Classification (GTDB taxonomy): domain Bacteria; phylum Pseudomonadota; class Alphaproteobacteria; order Caulobacterales; family Caulobacteraceae; genus Poindextera. The sequence goes on from CALAEG010000421.1 coordinate 160, forward strand.
ATCAGCCTCCACATCCTGGCTTACAATATGAAGCGGGTGATGCAGATCCTCGGGACCGGCCCTCTCATGGCAGCGATCCAAGCCTGAGGGAGCGGCTCGGCTCGTCTTGCTCGCCGCCAACCGATCTAGCCGGGAGTTTTTACACGGCCTCAGTCAAAAGCGGACATCGACTCCCCAAACTGACTGGCATTTCTATCGAAAATCGTGAATCTTGGCAGCTGACTCTTAATCAGCGGGTCGTAGGTTCGAATCCTACTGCACCCACCAGACTTTCGGTTCTCCGGCGCCCACGAGGCAGGAAGCTGGACTGCTATCAACCCTGGCCTTGATGCACGGCCGGTCCGCCGAGCGGTTTCTCAAGGCCGAAGGCGTCCAGGCTTGGTGGCTTCGCTAATGTTCCTACGGGACCAAAGTCGCCAGCCCTGAAGTCGGACCCGGCTCGCCGCGCGAGCTTCAGTGCGACGCGTGATCGGATCGGGGAAGCCGGTGCTTCAACGGGCAGAGATTGAGGCTGCCCGGCTCCCACGGCGTCATAGGGATGGCGGGCGAGATGGGGCAACGCGGCGCAGGATTTGTCGCGCTCGCGGAGCCCGACCGCCACACCAACCAGCGATCGAGATCGCCCTGTATCGCAGACTATAGTCTTCACAGTTTAGCGATTGTTCGTCGGATATCACAAGTTGAAACGGCTATCCTATACATTGCTAGACAACTCAGGCTATTGGCTAAGCGATGATTATAAAGGCTAACCCCAGCCGACACAGTGGCGATCGTTGATGTGCGGCATCGCTGTCGCCATCGACTGGGACGGAGCCGAGGCGACCGTTCGCCGGTTGATCAGCGGCCTTTCTCACCGGGGCGATGTCACCGATCCCTTGGTCAGTCCGCGTCCCAATGTGGCCATGTGCACCCGTCGCCTGAGGATCGTCGATGCCGAACATGCGATACAGCCGATGTTGTCATATGACGGTCGCATCCTCCTGTCCTTCAATGGCGAGGTCTATAATCACGCCGAACTGCGGCAGGAGCTGGAAGCCTGCGGCGTCGGGTTCAGAACCGAATCGGACACCGAGGTTCTTGCTTCCGCGCTGAGCCTATGGGGTCCGGGGGCGCTTGGGCGCATCAACGGGATGTTCGCCTTCGTTGCGCTGGATCTGTCGAGCGGGGATTTCCTCGCGGCCCGCGACCCCTTAGGCGTCAAGCCGCTCTACGTGATCCAATCCGGTAGCGGCTTTGTGTTCTGCTCGGAGATGCGGCCCCTGTTGTCGGGCGTGGAGGCCGGTTACGTCTTTCCACTGCCGCCGGGACACCTGTTAACGCGAACACGGCTGACCGAGTTCAAGTCGTTCGTCGCCGATCCGGACCGCGCAACGTTTGACCATGATCCGGCGGTGCTCGACCGGCTGCTGTCGGCCGCGGTGCAGGCGCGCATTCCGCCCGACATGCCCTGCCCGGTTCTGTTCAGCGGCGGCATCGACAGTACGCTCATCGCCCACTATGCCCGACAGACCAGGCCCGACACGCCGGCTTACTTTCTGGGCGGCGCCGATGCGCCGGACTACAGCTATGCGGCCTGCTACGCCGCCAGGACCGGGCTGGATCTGCGCTGTGTCGGGTTCGACGATGTTGGCGACAATACCGACGCCTGTATCACCGAAATCATCGAACTGGTTGAGACCTTCGAGCCGGATGTCGTGCGCGGTAGCCTGTGCACCGCTCTCCTTTCGCGCCGGATCCACCGGGACGGGTACAAGGTGGCGCTTTGCGGCGAGGGCGCAGACGAGTTGTTCGCCGGCTATGTTCCGCTGGAACTGGCGTTCGACGATAGTCAGTGGGCCGGAGCCATCGTGCGAGACCAGCATCTGGCCTTGATGCATAATAACAATCTTCAGCGCGTGGATCGTTGCTCGATGCACTATCAGCTTGAGCTTCGCGAGCCGTTCCTGGATCCGTCCATCGTCGCCTACGCCACCGGTTTGAAATCTTCGTCTCTGGTCAGGACCATTAACGGCGAAGCCTGGGGCAAGGCGCCGCTGCGAAGCCTCTATGATCTGTACCCAGATCAGCTTCCCGACATGATCCGGGACCGCCGCAAGGTGCCCGGCAATGAGGGATCAGGCTTCGATGTCGGACCGAACGACTCCCCGTGGCGAACGCACGCCGAGCAGACCATTTCCGACGCTCAATTCATCGACGGGAAACGGCTGTTTGAATCCTTTGACCTGCGAACGAAAGAAGAATTTCTCTATTTAAGCAAATTGGCTGAGCTCGTGGACGTATCGCGGATCCCGCATCTTAAAATCCGTGCGCGGCTTAGGTTTCCCACCGTCAAGAATATGGAGCGGCTGAGCCAATACATCCTTTAGCTATGCGAGAGAGGGAAGCGCCTGCTGGATCTCGTCGGCGGGTGGAGCGCGACTAGGATGGCTCCAAGCTTTCGCCCCCTCGCGGGAGCGGTGGCGCTCCCGCATGACCAGTCTCTCACGGACAGGGGCTGACCGTCTGCTCGATCGCGCCAAACAGCGAGCGCCCCGAGTCATCGAGCATGGCGATGCGCACGCGGTCGCCGTGTTTCAGGAATGGCGTCCGCGGCTCGCCCAAGGCCAGCGTCTCCACGGTGCGCAGTTCGGCGATGCACGAATAGCCGACCCCGCCCGCCGCCACCGCCCGGCCGGGGCCGCCATCGGGTCCGCGGTTGGAAACCGTGCCGGAGCCCAGAATACTGCCGGCCGCCAGAGCGCGGGTCCTGGCCGCATGGGCGATCAAGGTCCCGAAATCAAAGGTCATGTCGACGGCGGCGTCGGCGCGGCCCAACGGCTGGCCGTTCAGATCGACACTGAGCACCCCGTGCAGCCGGCCGTCCGCCCAGGCGTCGCCAAGCGCGTCGGGCGTCACCGCGGCCGGCGAAAAGGCCGAGGCCGGCTTGGACTGGAAGAAGCCGAAGCTCTTGGCCAGTTCGCCCGGGATCAGCTTGCGCAGGCTGACGTCGTTGCAAAGCAAAACGAGCCGGATCGTCGCCAGGGCCTCGGCGCGGCCCGCGCCCATCGGCACGTCACCGGTGATGACGGCCACCTCGCCTTCCATGTCGCAGCCCCAGGCTTCGTCCGCGAGCGGGATCGCATCGCGCGGCCCGAGGAATCCGTCCGAGCCGCCCTGATAGATCAGCGGATCGGTCCAGAAGCTCTCCGGCATGTCCGCGCCGCGGGCCTGGCGCACCAGTTGCACGTGGTTCACATAGGCTGAACCATCAGCCCACTGATAGGCCCTGGGCAGAGGCGAGGCGCACTCAGCCTCGTCGAACGGCTCGCCTCGAACGTCTCCGGCTTCCAAGGCGCGAGCCCGTTCACGCAACAGCGGCTCGCAACGGCTCCAGTCGTCGAGCGCCGCCTGCAAGGTGGGCGCGATGGGGCCGGCGTCGACGTAGCGGGTCAGATCGCTGGAGACCACGACAAGACGCCCGTCGCGACCAGCCTTCAGCGAGGCCAGCCTCATCCGGCGGTCGCCCTGGCGGGGCCGGCGCCGGGCGGATTGTCGAACGCCATGACGGAGTCCCTCAACTATCGCACCGCAAACATCTGCCGTTTCGCAGGCCCCAGGACTAGCATTGTTCGGCCGGGCCGCGCACCGTTCGTGGCGCGTCAAACCGCGTGAACTGAGCTGGAAAGATCGCGAACGTGCAGCAGCCGAAGGAGTGCGCGGGCGTCGGCGGCGAAGCCCCCGAGGATCGAGGCGCGGTCGCCTCGGCGTTGGACATCGATGGCGCGACGGTCGTGCGTGGCGTGGTCCCCATGGAATGGATCGAGCGCATGCGGGCCGCGATCGACCGCGAACTGGCCGGCGCCTCGCCAACCGCGGCGGAGTACGGCCAGGAGGCGGGGCGGTTCTATGGCGATTTCTTTCTTTGGCTGAGGAATGCCGACTTTCGCGATTTCGCCTTTCTCTCTCCCCTGCCCTCGCTGGCCGCGCGCGCGATGAACACCGACGTGGTCAATCTCTTCTACGACCAGCTGTTTGTGAAAGAGCCCGGATCCGTGGAACGCACGCCCTGGCACCAGGATCTGCCCTACTGGCCCGTCTCGGGAGATCAGGTGGTCTCGATCTGGGTCCCGTTCGACGCTGCCACGCCGGATAACGGCGTCGTCACCTACATCAAAGGCTCTCATAGATGGGGCAAGACCTACCGTCCGCAGGCGTTTGACGAACGCAATGCCGGCGCCTTCGCCGCCAGCCCCTACGACCCCATGCCGGACATCGACGCCGGTCCGGGACGCTTTGAGTTGCTTTCCTGGAGCCTCGAGCCGGGCGATGTCCTGATCCACAAGGGGCTGACCGTCCACGGCGCGCCGGGCAACCGAACCACCGACCGTCGCCGGCGCGCGCTCGCGGTTCGCTACACCGGCGACGATGCCCGCTACAGACCAAGGCCGGGGACCTTCATGGACATGGCCAGCGTCCGCGCCCATGTGCCCGCGCCCGGCATCGCCGAAGGCGGGCCGATGCGCGATCCGCTGTTCCCGAAGGTCTGGCCGCCGGTCGGCTAGGCACGCCCCGGGGCGCCGTATCGGTGTTGACCCTCGCCTCATGACGTCGCCATGTTCGCGACGATCGA
>CALAEG010000422.1 GCA_937890965.1 uncultured Caulobacteraceae bacterium
GTAGCCGGGGCGGCCCGTCGCGGCCGCCACCGTCCGGCCGAACCCGAGCTCGCCAAGGTTGAGGCTTGAGACGAACGCATCGACGACCCGCACCAGCGCATCTGGCGCCACATAGTCGTCGACGCAGGGTGGAAGCAGGCTGACCTGACTCCGGTCAGTTCCTTCGATGAAGCTCACAAGACCTCCGCTCCACTGCGTGTCCCATGTTCAGAATCTGCCGGTGTTCGCCCACTGTGACCAGGAGTATTGGCACAGCCTGGGCTGTAGCGCCCCGCTACTTTCCGTCCACGGAAAACGCCATCAATACGACCCCCGGGGTCCCCGAGCGGCCCTGGTAGCCGGAGCTCACATAGACGATGCCGCCGGCGATGGTGGCGCCGGCGCCATCCATCACCCCGCCTTGCGCTTGCTTGCCGGAGACCGTCGTCATCGCCCCGGCGGCGGTGTCGTGGTCCCAGACCACCTTGCCGGTCTTGGTGTCATAGGCGCGGAAGTGACCGTTCATGGCGCCGGCGAAGACCACGCCCGGCATGGCGCTGACCGCCTGGGAGATGGCGCTGTTGCAGTAGGGGGTCTTCCAGGCGCAGGAGAGCTTGTCGCTGGGCGCTGACCACAGCAGCTCCCCGTCGGCGATCCGGAAGGCGTAGAGGCCGGGCGCGGGCTTGGCCACGAAGATGTCCGAGACGGCCACGTAGTAGTTTGCCCCGTCCGACGCCGGACCGAATTCGACTCCGCCCAGCGGGCCGCCGACGCTCAGGCGACGCTCCCAGACGACCTTGCCCTGATGGTCGGGATCCAGCGCATAGACCTGGCTCGATTTCTGGCCGACCAGGATCAGCTGCTTGCCGCCGGGCAGGCTCGCCAGCACCGGCGAGACGCCGAAATCGTAGTCCGGGCCGGAGGAGCTGGGGCAATTGCCGCGCGGCGTCGTGCCGTAGCAGCCGATGATGGAGTTGTCGCCCTTGGTCAGCTGGTTGGCCCAGCGGATGGCGCCGGTCCTCAGGTCGATGGCCACGACCGCCTCGGCTCGCGGCACGGCGATGTCGGTGTAGCTGTTGCCGGTGGTGACGTAGAGCAGGCCGCGCCTGGCGTCGATGGTCGGCGCGGACCAGATCGCCGCCCCTGCCGGGCCGTACATCTGCACGCCCTTGGGGTTCATTTTGAACGGTTTGGCGGCGTCGGCCATAAAGGCATGCCAGGCGATCTTGCCGGTGACCGCATCCACCGCCACCACCTCGCCGCGGAACTTGCAGCACTGGTAATTGCCGTCGGCGGCGACGCCCTCTTCCGCCGAAGAGACCGGGATGTAGAGCCGGCCCGAGTGCAGCACCGGCGAGCCGGTCATCTGCACCTCCTGCTGGTCGGTGACCTGGGTGCGCCAGATCAGATTGCCGCTCTCAGCATCCAGCGCATAGGCGGTCCGCTCGGTCCAGCCGGTGAAGTAGACCGCATATCGCGCCCCGATCTTGCCGACCGTGATGCTGCTCCGCGACCCACCGGGGATGTCGTAGCGCCAGTAGGCGCAGCCGGTTTTCGGGTTCAGGGCATAGATCGCGCCCGAACTGGAGGTCAGGAAGAGCCGCCCGCCGACGACGCTCGCCTGGCCGTTGCGGCTGCCGGCGTAGGCGAAGGCCCACTTAAGCTTCAGGCGCGGCACGTCCGCCTTCGCGATCCCCGGCCCCGCCTGGAAGCGGGCTTGTGTCTCGCCATTGCCCCAACCGTTCCAGCCGGCGCCCGTCAGGGTCATGGGCACGGGCTTGTCGGCGCAGGCGGGCGCATCGGGCGTGGCGGCGGAAAGGCCGCCGTCCTTGCGGGCCGATAGGTAGGCCGCCACCGAAGCGATGTCGTGCGGCCCCATGCCCAGAGCCATCGGCCGCATGGCGCCCTCGATCAGGATCTGGACGATGGAGGTGGGTGTGTTCTGCGCGATCGCCGCCTTGGGCGGGATGCGGCCGGTGGCGTTGTCGTGACAGCTCGCGCAGCGCTTCTGGTAAAGTTCGCCGCCGAGCGCCGGATCGCCGCCGCCGGCGGTGAACACGCCCATGACCCCGTTGCCGCGCTCGGCCGCGGCGGCGCCCTCGGCAGGGGTTTGGGCCAGGGGCCCGCGGACCAGGCCACCCGCCAGGATCAGCCCCAGAACCACCGTGGCCGTTGTCCTTCGCATCGCATTCACAGCGGCCTCCTTGTTAACGCCGCGCAGGAACACCTCGCGGCCGGCCTTGTCGACAAAATGGTGTCCCCGGGGTCGCACGGGTTGACGAGCCTAGACCTTCAGGCCGTTCCTGCCGACGT
>CALAEG010000423.1 GCA_937890965.1 uncultured Caulobacteraceae bacterium
TGGGACTGCGCCATCGACGCCGCCTTCGCCGCCCTCTTCGGCGCCGGCGCCGTGGCGCTGTCGCGGCGCACCGGCGACCCGGGATCGGACTGGACGACGGCGGCCTGGATCGCCGGCTCGGCCGAGACCGCCGGCCTCGCCCTGCACGCCAGCCTGGATGGCCGGGTCGCGCCGGCGGCCTACGGTGTGCTCGCCATCGTGCTCGCCGCTTTGGCCGTGCGCATGAAGTGGCGCGGCTTCGCCGAATCCGCCGTCGCCGCCTGCCTGGTCAGCTTCGCCGGCCTGCTCGGCGCGCCGGTCGCGATCACCGCCCTTGCCGGAAAGGCCGACTGGCGCATCGTCGCCGCCACAGCCGCCGCGGCGACCCTGGCCCAGGCGGCGGCCTGGCGCACCCTGAAGCTGCGCCAGGACGTCAAGACCAGCGTCGAGGCCATCTCGACCTCGGCGGTGCTCTCCGGCCTGCTCGGCCTCTTCCTGGTGCTGCAGACCCTGGGCGCCGCCAGTGGTGGCGGATCCGGGCTGATCGACGGCTTCACCGAGGCTTCGCTGCGCACCGTCCTGCTGCTGGCCGCCGGCCTGATGCTGTCGATCCGCGGCGCCTCAACGACGCTCGGCCGCCTACGCGGGCCGGTCCTGCTGGGACTGGGGGCCCTGCATGGCCTGCTGCAGCAGGGCGTGGCCCTGCACCCCTGGTGGGGCGTCGGCGGGCCGGTGGCGGGGCCGCCGGTGTTCGACGGCCTGATGCTTGGCCTCCTCGCTCCGGCGCTGCCGCTAGCCGAGGCCGCTCGTCGGCTGGCGCGCCAGAACAAGCCCGTCGCCGGCGTCGCGGCCACGGCGCTGCTGTTCCTGGCCTTATGGATCGTCTCGGAAATCCGCCGGCTGTTCCATGGCGCGACCCTGACCAGCGGCGATTTCGCCTATGCCGAGGTCGCCGCCTATGCCGCCGCAGGCGTGGCCCTTGCCCTCAGCCTGGACATCGGCCGAGGCCGGCTGAGCGCCGCGCTCGACTCGAAAAGCGGCCTTGGCGCCGTGGTCGACGCCGTCAACTGGGCGGCCGTGGCCGTGGGCCTCCTGCTGCTGGCCGGAGTGGCCAGTCCCTGGTGGGGACCTTTGGCTGGCGACCTCCATGCCCCCCTGCTCCTGGGCGTCCTCTACGCCGCCGCCTGCCTGTGCGGCGTCGGGCTGGCCGTTATCGCCCGCCGTTCGGCCCGGCCGATGCTGGCGCAAGCGGCGCTGGCCGGCGCCGGCATAGAAGGCTTCGTTCTGCTGACACTGGTCGTACGGTTTGTCTTCCACAGCGCGGCCATGCGCGCGCCGTTGCGCGAAGACAGTCTGGAGACCTGGACCTTCTCCGCGGTCTGGGCCCTCTACGGATTGGCGGCGCTGGCCATCGGCGCCGGTCGGCGGGACATGGCGCTGCGCGGCATCGGTCTGGCCGTGTTGCTGGCGACCACCGCCAAGGTCTTCCTGTTCGACCTCGGCCACCTGGAGGGCGTCGTCCGCGCCGCCTCTTTCCTGGCGCTTGGCCTGGTCCTGGTGGTCGGCGCCCTGGCGGCCCGCCGGTTCAGCTCGGCCGGGGCCAGTCCTCGCGCGTCAGACGGCGGTCAGGCGACCTGGGTCGACTAGCCGTTTAGCCCTCAAGGGCAAGTGGTCACCTGATTGCTGCAAATTCTCGTCGCCCAGCCGCGCGTCGGCGGTTTGTTCGACATGTGCACGGCGACCTCGGCGAAGTCAGAGGCGCAGCCATAGACATGGTCGATAATGGCTGAATCCGGGCCGCTGCTTCCATCCGGGCTCCTCAGTCTCGCCACGACCGGCGCCTGGAGGCTCGGCGCGCTGCGCAGATCGGCGCTGTTGATGAGGAACCTGACCTTGTCGGCGAAGACCCAGCCGGGGCCGCGAAAGAGGACCCGGTCGCCCTTGCCGCCGCCATAGTCGGCGAACCGGGCATTGCGGATCAGGAACCAGCCGTCGCGACTGCCGACGATGTCGAATTCCGCGCCGTAGGTGTCACCGGCCTGGGCCTGGGAGGGCGGGATTCGACCGATGATCTTGGCTGTCGTGCTTGGCGCGGCGCGCACATTCAGGCCCGCCGGGTCGGGATCGTTCGACCAGCCCGCGATCGAGCACGCGATCGCGCCCGCCGTCACGACGGACTCGGCCGACCGGGCCTGTGCGCCATAGACTCCGGCAAGCGCCAAGGCGAGGAGAGCGGCCAGCTTAGGGTGATGGGTCATGGCAGGCCTGTAGACGTGTCCCGGGCCGAGAAGTCTAGCGCGTCGCGAGCCGCAAGCCTTTGTTGAAGACCGATGGCATTTCCGCGAGCGCCCGCTCGACAGGAAGCCAGATCAAATCCGGATCGGGGGCCCCCGCCTCGGCGCAATAGATATCCAGCGTAAGTGCGAAGTGGGTGAAGGTGTGCTCGATCTCGCCCAGCCGGCGCCATGACGCGGGCGCGGGGGCTTGCGCCAAGGCGTCCGCCGTCGGCCACGGCTTGGCCCGCCAGTCGGTGGTCGGCAGGCCGAGCATGCCACCCAGCAGCCCCTTCGGTGGCCGGCGCACGAGTGCGACCATACCGCCGCGCATCAGCACGAAGGCCGCGCCATGGCGCCTCGGCCGGTCGGCCCTTTTCGCGCGGCGAGGATAGGTTTCCGGCGCCCCGCCGGCCCGCGCCCGGCACTCCACGGCCAAGGGACAGCGGTCGCAGAGCGGCGCCTTTGGGCGACAGACCAGACTGCCCAGGTCCATCAGCGCCTGGGCCCAGTCGCCGGGGCGCGGACCCTCGGCGAGGATGGCGGCCAGCCGGGTGATCTCGGGCTTGGCCGCCGGCAGAGGCGTCTCGACCGCATAGAGCCGCGCCACCACGCGTTCGACATTGCCGTCGACGACGTTGGCGGGCTGGTTGAAGGCGATGGCGGTGATGGCCGCGGCCGTATAGCCACCGACGCCGGGCAGAGACCGCAGGCCTGCCTCGAAGGTGGGAAAGCTGCCGCCATGTTCGCCGGCCACCGCCCGGGCGCAGGCCAGCAGGTTGCGGGCTCGCGCGTAGTAGCCGAGGCCGGCCCAGGCGGCCATCACGGCGTCGTCCGGCGCGGCGGCCAGGGCCCCGATGGTCGGCCAGCGCTCGAGGAATTTCAGGAAATAGGCGGTGGCATGCGGCACGGTGGTCTGCTGCAGCATCACCTCGGACAGCCAGACGCGATAGGGATCGGCTCGCTCGCCCCGGCGTCTCGCGCCCGGCGAGACCCGCCACGGCAGGACCCGCGCGTTGGCGTCGTACCAGTCGAGCAGGCGGGCGCGGAGGGTGGACCTGGGCATGGACGGCCTTGATAGCCGCGAGGCAGCCCGCCGCGAAGTGATAGACGCTGGCGCGCCGCACGCCGGCCCGTCTAAGATGCCGCCATGCCTCGCGACCTGCCCTCCGCCGCCGAAGCCGCCCGCATCCTGGCGACCAAGCGGACGCGGCCTATCCGTCGCCCGCCGGCCAGCGCCGGGCGGCGGCTGAGCGGCCTGATCAAGCAACTGGACGAACGGTTCGGCTCGGGCCCCGAGACCCTGCAGGTCCGCTGGCGCGAGATTGTCGGCGAAAACCTGGCCGCGCGCACCGAGCCGGTGAAGCTCAGCCGCCCGCGCAATGGCTCTGGCGGAGTATTGGAGCTGAAGGTCGATGGCCCGGCCGCCACCCTGATCCAGCACCAGGCCCCCGAACTGCTGATGCGGGTGAACCTCTTCCTCGGCTCAGGGTCGGTCGATCGGCTGCGCATCGTCCAGGGTGTCGTCAAGCGCGCCCAGGCCGCCGCCGGCCCGGCCCAGGCCGCCCAGGCCAGGCGCCGCCGCGCCCAGCCGCTTGACGCGGGCCTCGAGGCCGAACTTGTCGCCAGTGTCGAACGCGCGCCGGAGGGACCTTTGAAAACCGCCCTGCTCCGCCTCGGACGCGAGGTTCTGCGCCGCGAACCGGGTTCGCCATCGTGAGTCGCCCACACAGAAGGGGCGTGATCGGGGCTGTCGCCGCGCTCGGGCTGCTGACCGCCCTGCCGGCCCAGGCCGTGGCGCCCGTCTCCGACGATATGAGCATGGGCAATCCGAACGCCAGGGTGACGGTGATCGAGTACGGCTCGGCCAGCTGCACCCATTGCGCCCACTTCAACAACGACATCTTCCCGGCCTTCAAGGCCAAGTATGTCGACACCGGACGGGTGCGCTATGTGTTTCGCGAATTCCTCACCGAGCCGGTGAACCTGGCCGCCGCCAGCTTCATCCTCGCCCGTTGCGCCGGACGCGATAAGTATTTCAGCGTCCTGGACGCGGTCTTCCACGCCCAGGCGGACATCTACAAGACCGGCGACGCCACCCCCATCATGCACAAGATCGCCGCCGACGCGGGGCTGAGTGAGGAGAAGGCGAGCGCCTGCCTGGCCGACAAGGCCGCGCTCGACGCCCTGAGCGCCCGCGTGCAAGGCTATGTCGACAACGACAAGATCACCGGCACACCGACCTTTTTCGTCGATGGCCAGCGCATGGAGGGGGTGCAGACCCTCGACAAGCTGGATGCGGCCATTGCGCGCGCCGAAGCCAAGGCCGGCCCGTCCAGACGGCGCTCGCGGGGGCATCCTTCGACCGCTCATTGACAGGCGGCTTCGAACGGGGTTTGCCCTGGCGGCGGGGCGCTGTGCGGCGCGGGCAGAATCGCGCTTAACTTCGCCCCTCCGCCAGGGGCGATCGGTCAAGATTCAAGGGAAACGCCAATGGGCCATTCGTCTCGCCGCCTTTTCGTCATCGCGCTCGCGGTCTTGAGCCTCGCGGGCTGCAACAAGATCGCCGCGATGACCGGCGCGCAAGGGGCGGTGACCGCCGACGATATGAGCCTTGGCAATGCGGCGTCCAAGGTGACGGTGATCGAATACGCCTCGGCGACCTGCCCGCACTGTGCGCGGTTCAACAATGAGGTCTTCCCCGGCTTCAAGGCTAAGTACATCGACACCGGCCGCATCCACTATGTGTTCCGCGAGTTCCTTACCCCGCCCCCGGAAGTGGCCGCCGCCGCCTTCCTGACCGCCCGGTGCGCCGGAAAGGACAAGTATTTCAGCGTTCTGGACGCCGTCTTCAAAGGCCAGGCCCAGATGTTCCAGTCCGGCGACGTCAAGGGCAGCCTGCTCAGCATCGCCGAGTCCGCCGGCCTGAGCGAGGCTCAGTTCAACGCCTGCATCAACGACAATGCGGCCCTGACCGCGCTGAACAACCGGGTGCAGTCCTATATCGACAAGGACGGCATCGATTCGACGCCGACCTTCGTGATCAACGGCAAGAAGCTGGTTGGCGAACAGACCGAAGCCACGCTCGACACGGCGATCAAGGCCGCCGCCCAGCCGGCGTCCTGACCAGGCGACGCGATTGCATTTCCAGCGGCTTCGCCTTTCGGGCTTCAAGTCCTTCGTCGAGCCGACCGAGTTCCGCATCGAGCCCGGCCTGACCGGCGTCGTCGGCCCGAACGGCTGCGGCAAGTCCAACATCCTGGAAGCCATGCGCTGGGTGATGGGGGCGAACTCCGCCAAGGCCATGCGCGCCGGTGGCATGGACGACGTCATCTTCTCCGGCACGGGCGCCAGGCCCTCGCGCAACCATGCCGAGGTGGTGCTGTCGATCGACAATGCCGATCGCGCGGCGCCGGCCCAATACGCCAATGATCCCGTGCTGGAGGTGGTGCGCCGCATCGACCGCGGCGCCGGCTCGACCTTCCGCATCAACGGTCGCGAGGTGCGGGCGCGCGACGTGCAGCTCTTGTTCGCCGACGCCTCCACCGGGGCCAATTCGCCGGCCCTGGTGCGCCAGGGCCAGATCAGCGAGCTGATCGCCGCCAAGCCGCAGAACCGCCGCCTGATCCTGGAAGAGGCCGCCGGGGTCTCCGGCCTGCACGGACGCCGGCACGAGGCCGAGCTTCGCCTGCGCGCCGCCGAGGCCAATATGGCGCGCCTGAGCGATGTCGCCGCCGAACTGGAGACCACCCTGTCGCGCCTGAAGCGCGAGGCGCGCCAGGCGGAGAAGTTCAAGCGATTGTCGGCCGAGATCCGGGGCCTGCAGGGCGCGGTGCTCTATGTCCGCTGGACCGAGGCCGCCGCCTCCATGGAACGCGCGGAGGCCGAGGCCGGCGAGGCGGCGCGCGCCGTTGAGGACGCGGCGCGTGAAGCGGCGTCGGCGTCCGCCGCCGCGCTCGCGGCCGAAGCCGCCGTCGGGCCCCGGCGCGAAGAGGCGCAGACCGCCGGCGCCGTCATGCACCGCCTGGCGATCGAGAACGACCGGCTGGAGCGCGAGGCCGAACAGGCCGCCGCCGAGATCGAGCGCCTGACCGCCGACCTCGCCCGCATCGAAACCGACCGCGTCCGGGAGGCCCAGATCACCCAGGACGCCGACGCCGCCCTGGCCCGGCTGGACGCCGCCATCGCCGCCATGCAGGCGCAAGCCGTCGCCGCGCCGGAGCGCATTCCCGCCCTGACCGAAGCCTGGCGCGCCGCCGATGCGGTCCGCGCCGACGCCGACGCCGCGGTGGAAGGGCTGGCGGCCGAGGTCGCCGGCTTGGACGCCGATCGCCGCGCCGCCCAGACCCGGCTGGCCGACGCCGAGAGCCGGCTATCACGCAATCGCCGTGCGCTCGACATGGACAGATCCGACCGGGCGCAGCTGAACGTCGCCGCCGATCCGCGCGCCGAGGCGGCCAAGGCCGCCCTCGATATGGCCCTGGCC